>NZ_JBIARA010000008.1:0-277462 GCF_042889525.1 Micromonospora sp. NPDC002575
ACGCCTCCTCGATGGCGTACTCGTCCATCTCGTTGATGACGTTGTTCGCCGAACCGCGGTCGACGGTGTTGTCGTCAGGACGCAGGTTGCGGTCCACGCCCGAATCGGGCACCTGCTTGACGAGTACGACGATGTTCATCACACTTTGACATCCTTCTCTGTATAACTCGCCGCGCCGGGCAGGGGCGCGTTACCTGGCTCAGTTGGACAGCGACTCTTCGCTTCCGCCAATGGACAGTTCGGCGAACGCCGGACGATGGCTGGCCGCCCCGCCGGCTTCCGCGACACCCTCCAGGGCGCGCACGATGTCCTCGACCCGCTCCCTGGCGTCGCCGAAGAGCAGTTGACTGTTGTCGCGGAAGAACAATGGGTTCTGCACCCCGGCGTAGCCTGTGGCCATCGACCGCTTGAAAACGATCACATGGCGGGCGTTCCAGACCTTCAGCACCGGCATGCCGGCAATCGGCGAGGAAGGATCCTCCGACGCCGCCGGATTGACCGTGTCGTTGGCGCCGATCACCAGGACCACGTCGGTGGTGTCGAAGTCGTCGTTGATCTCGTCCATCTCGAACACGATGTCGTAGGGCACCTTCGCCTCGGCCAGTAGAACATTCATGTGACCAGGAAGGCGGCCCGCCACGGGGTGGATACCGAACCTCACGTCGACGCCCTTGGCCCGAAGCTTCGCGGTCAGGTCAGCGACGGGATGCTGGGCCTGCGCCACCGCCATGCCGTAGCCGGGAGTGATGACGACCGAGGACGCGCCAGCCAGCAACTCGGCGACGGCGGCGGCCTGGATCTCGTGGTGCTCGCCGTAGTCCGTGTCACTTACGGGGCCGGCCGCGACGCCGAACCCGCCGGCAACGACGGAGAGGAAGGAGCGATTCATCGCCCTGCACATGATGTAGGACAGATAGGCGCCGGACGAGCCGACCAGCGCACCGGTCACGATCAGTAGATCGTTGCCGAGCAGGAACCCCGAGGCCGCCGCCGCCCACCCCGAGTAGCTGTTGAGCATCGACACCACGACCGGCATGTCGCCGCCACCGATCGAGGCGACCAGGTGCCAACCCAGGGCCAGCGCGAGTACCGTCAATGCGACGAGGACGGTGTCCTGGCCGGCGGTGTCGACGTCCATGGCGCAGTACACGACGGTGAGGATCACGAAGAGGACCAGCGAACCGACGTTGATGACGTTCTTGCCCGGCAGCGTGAGCGGGGCGGACCTCATCCTCGTCGAGAGCTTCAGGTTGGCGACGATCGAGCCGGTGAACGTGACCGCGCCGATGAAGATGCCGATCGAGACCTCGGCCTCGTGGATGTTGTCGAGGCTCGCCAGGCCGTGGTGCGAGCCCTTGAGGTGGCCGTTCCAGCCGATCGCGACGGCCGCGAGGCCGACGAAGCTGTGCAGCAGGGCGATGAGCTCAGGCATTCCGGTCATCTCGACGGCCCTGGCCCGCCACAGTCCGATCCCGGCACCGATCGTGATCGAGGTCAGCATGATCGGGACAGCGATCATGCCCCCGTCGAGATCGGCGGTGACGCCGGCGACCAGGGCGACGGTCGCGACGAGCGCCATCGCCATGCCGGCGATGCCGTAGACCAGCCCGCCCTTGGCGGACTCGTGCTTCGACAGCCCTGCCAGCGAGAGAACGAACAGCAGCGAGGCGACCAGGTACGCCGCGCCAGTGGCAGACACGATGCCCATGCCTCAGGCTCCCTTGGTGAACATGCCGAGCATGCGCCGCGTGACCGCGAAGCCACCGAAGATGTTGATCGAGGCAAGCAGGGTCGCCGCGGCGGAGAGAATCCGGATGGTGGTGTTCGTCGACGCCACCTGGATCAACGCGCCGACCACGACCACGCCGGAGATGGCGTTGGTGACCGCCATCAGCGGCGTGTGCAGTGCGTGCGCGACCTTGCCGACGACGTAGTAGCCGATCACGATCGAGAGCATCAGCGTCGTGAAGTGCCGCGGGATCGGGTCGGGCGCGGTCGCGTTTACCAGCCACAACAAGACGACGCCGCTCAGCACCAGACCGATCTTCGCCCCTGTGGGAAACGCCGCCTTCCCGCCTCCGCTGGCAGCCGCCGTGGGAGCCGCCGCCGGAGCCGCCGAGACCCGCACGGCCGGCGGGGGCCAGGTGGGCTCGCCCTCCCTGACGACGGTGATGCCACGCTGTACGACGTCGTCGAAGTTCAGCGTCAGGTTGCCGTCTCTCCCGGGGGTCAGCAGCTTGAACAGGTTGACGATGTTGGTGCCATACATCTGCGATGTCTGCGGGGCCAAGCGCCCGGCGAGGTCGGTGTAGCCCAGAATCGTCACACCGTTATCGGTGACGACCCTCTGATCAGCCACCGTGCCCGCGACGTTGCCACCGGCGGCTGCGGCCATGTCGACGATCACGGAGCCGTTCCGCATCCTGGCCACGGTCTCGGCGGTGAGCAGGCTCGGCGCGGGGCGTCCCGGGATCAGCGCGGTGGTGATGACGATGTCGGCGGCACACGCCTCCGCGTCGTACAACGCGGCGGTCGCGGCCTGCTGCTCCTCTGTCATCTCCTTTGCATAGCCGTCGGAGGACGCCTCCGCCTCGAACGCGGACCTGCCCAGCTCAACGAAGTGCGCGCCCATCGACTCGACCTGCTCGGCCACCTCGGAGCGCACGTCGAAGGCGCGTACGACCGCCCCCATCGCCGATGCGGCGCCGATCGCGGCCAGACCCGCGACACCGGCACCCACCACGAACACCCGGGCCGGCGGGATCTTGCCTGCGGCGGTCACCTGGCCGGTGAACATGCGGCCGAACTCGTGCGCGGCCTCGACCACGGCGCGGTAGCCGGCGACGTTCGCCATCGAGGACAGCACGTCCATCGCCTGGGCGCGGGAGATCCGGGGCACCGCGTCCATCGCGAGCGCGGTCACACCCTGCGCTTGCAGTTTCTTCAGCAGGTCAGGGCTGCGGGCCGGTGCCATGATCGAGATGATCGTGGCACCCTGCCGGAGCCGGCCGATCTCCTCGTCGGTGGGGGCGTCGACCTTCACGACGACATCGGCCGCCCACACCTGCTCGGTCGTACCGATGCGGAGACCAGCATCGGCGAAGGCGCTGTCGGGCTGGCCGGCGAGAGCGCCGGCGCCCGACTCGACGAGCACGTCGTAACCGAGGTCGGTCAGTTGGGTAGCGGTCTTGGCGGTCGCCGCGACAAGAGCGCTCTGCTTCGATTCGCTCGGAATACCGATGAGCATCGATACCATCCTTCTCTCGTGCCACCGCGACCACTGCCGTTCCGGGGGCGGAAAGGCAGCGGTGGGTGAGGCGGGTGTCGGGGCTGGAGAGACAGCTAGTAGAGCGCCTTCCCACCATCGAGTCGGATGACCACGCCATTCAGGTAGGACGAACACGTCGAGAGGAAGAGCAGCGCCTCCGCGACATCGTCCGCGTCCCCGTTGCGGAACTCGTACCGCGTGCCGACCCGGTAGCTGTCACCCTCGACGAGCGGTTCGCCGCGATAGCGCCGCAGCGCGTCATTGGTGCCGTCGTCCGAGCGGAAGAACTGGGTCGGCGCCACCGCGTTGCACTGCACCGTCGGCGACAGCGCGACGGCGAGCTGCTCCATGAGCCTGATCAGGGCCGTCTTGGACAACCCATGCGGAATGAGGTTCGGCCACGCCTCGTTGGTCGAGTTCCCCACCAGCGCGATGATCCTGCCGTGCCCCTGCCTCTTCATGACCGCCGCCGCAGCCTGGCTGAGGAAGAACGGACCCCGGATGTTGACCCCGAACGAGGCGTCGAAGTCGTCCTCGGTCACGTCTTCGAACTCCTTCGAGCGCAGGGAGCTCGCGTTGTGGATCAGCACGGAGAGATCGCCACGCCAGGCCACCGCCTGATTCACGAGCTGACGGGCGTCCGCAGTGTTCGACACGTCCGCCTCCACGGCGATCGCCTTGCCGCCCTCGGCGCGGATGAGCTCGACGGTCTCGTCGGCGAGCTGCGCCTGCTTCCAGTGGTTCACCACCACGGCCGCCCCGGCCGCTGCGAACCTGCGCGCGAACACGCGGCCCGCACGTTCCGCCGCGCCGGTGATGAGGACGGTTCGGTCGGTGACGGTTGAATTCATGACATGTCCAATCAGTCAGTGTGAGGGGTGGGTGCCGGTGGCCCCCGCGACGGCGACGGGCCACGAGCGGAATAGAGCTGTTGCGGCGGAAGCAGCGTCAGATCTGACGGACGCCGGCCCGCCACACGGCGCACGTGAGCGGAACCCCGGGACGATAGGCGAGGTGAGTTGCCGAGGGGGCGTCCAGCACCTGGAGATCCGCGCGTCGGCCAGGGCCGAGCACCCCGACTGCCGGCTGCGCCGCACCCCTGGGGTCGAGCCAGCCCGCTTCGTCCATCCCCAACGCGACCGCTCCTCCCAGCGTCGCCGCGCGGACCGCCTCCCGCACGGTGAGACCCAGTTGCAGCACTGCGGTGGCGACCGAGAACGCCATCGAGGTGGTGAAGGACGTCCCGGGGTTGCAGTTCGAGGCGATCGCGACGACCGCGCCGGCGTCCAGGAGCCGCCGGGCGGGTGCGAGGGGCATCCGGGTGGACAGGTCGCAGGCCGGGAGAACCGTCGCGACTGTGCCTCGCCCCGCGCCTGCCCAGGAGGAGGCCAGGGCCGCGATGTCGTCGTCGGTCAGGAAGCCGAGGTGGTCCACGCTGAGGGCGCCGTACTCGACAGCGAGCCGCACCCCTGGCCCGTGCCCGAGCTGGTTGCCGTGCACTCGACGCGCCATTCCCCGCGCCCTGGCTGCGTCGAGGATCCGGCGGGTGGCCGCCTCGTCGAAGGCACCGGCCTCGCAGAAGACGTCCACCGCCGTCACGAAGGGAGCGACGGCATCGAGCATCGGGCCAGCGACCAGCGCGACGTACTCGTCCCGGTCGGCGCCCACGGGCACGACGTGCGCGCCGAGGAACGTCACCGCGTCCGCGTGTCGACCGGCCAGGCGAGCTGCCCGCACCTCGTCGGTCAGGGTCAGGCCGTACCCGGTCTTCGTCTCGATCGTCGTCGTCCCGCCCCGGCGTGCCTCCGCGACGAGCCGCTCGAGATTCCCCTCGAGGTCCGCGTCGCTCGCCGCCCGCGTGGCCTGCACCGTCGCGTTGATGCCGCCCGCCGTGTACGGCTCGCCGGCCATCCTCGCCTCGAACTCGGCGGTGCGATCCCCGGCGAAGACCAGGTGGGTGTGGGAATCGACCCAGCCCGGGAGCACAGCCCGTCCGGCCAGGTCCACCCTTTGATCGGCGGGAGGCGCCGCACGGGAAGGTCCGACCCAGGCGATCCGATCCCCTTCGACGACCAGCGCCGCATCGGGGATGCGCCCCCCGTTGACCTCGTCGTTCGTGGTCAACTCCGAGATGCCGTCGATGAGGACGGTCTGCGGTGGCTCAAGCGCGTCCGGGACTGCCCTGTTCGGTGGGTACGCCTGCGGGCCCCTCATCCCCGGGACTGCCCCTGGCGCGGATCACGCAGCCGGGAGAACTGCGCGGTCGAATAGGCACGCCCGCTGGTCGGGGCGAGGAAGGGCTCCGCGGTGTGGTCGCGACCGTCCAACTCGGTCTCGATGACATGACGGAGCAGCTCGCCCACGATCGGCGCGGTCTTGAACTGCGTGCCCGAGGTCGCCATCGCGACGAACAGCCCGTCGAAGCACGTCCGGTCGTAGATCGGCAGCCAGTCCTCCGCCGCGTCGTAGAGCCCGACGACGCCGGTTCGAGCACGCGGGATGCCCAGCGTCGGGATGCGCCGCGCCAGTCGCAGAGTGGCGCGTTCCCAGCCGCCGGGTGTCACCATCGGGTTGAACTCGTCGGGGTCCTCGATGACCGTCTGCTCCTCGGCGAGATCACCGTTGCTGCCACCGAGGAACGCGTTGCCCGACTCCGGGCGGAAGTTGATGTTGAGATCGCCGTCCACGAGATGCACCCCTTGCAGGGCGAGGTCCAGCCCGGCGGGCGCGGGAACGTGGACCAGCTCCTCCCGTATCCGCCGGGTCCTGACCCGAAAGTCAGCGGTAGCGCCGATCGCGCTGGCAAGCGAATCGGAGTGCGGCCCGGCAGCGAGGAGGACAGCCTCCGCTCGCAGCCTGCTCCCGTCGGCCAGCGTGGCCCCCACGGCACGGGCGCCCTCGACATCGATCCGCGCGACCGTCGTCGAGGGCCGCAGGCGCGCGCCCTCCCTCCGGGCCGCCTGCATCAGGTTGACTGCCGCGAGGGTCGGGTCACCGACGTACCCGGACTGGGGGGTGTAGAGAGCGCCGCGCAGGAACTCCGTCGGCTCCGACCAGAACTCGTCGTCGTCGATGGGTCCAGGCGGCCCGAACCGGTGGAGGTCGAAGTACGGAAAGTTCTCCTCCACCTCGCCGGACGACCATTCCTCGAACGAGACCTCCGCGGCCCTCATCGCCGCTGCGGCCCGGTCGACGAACCCGGTCCCGGCGTCGAGGATCAGCGAGCCACACCGGACGAATCGCGCGAGCGCCTCGGCGCTGTCCGCGCCGAGGAAGTCGCGCCAGTTGTTCCACGCCGTCAGGGAGTCAGCGGCGAGCGCCGAGCTCTGCATGTCGCTCGCGTGGACGCGGATGATGCCCGCCGACGACCCGGTCGAACCGTCTCCGACCCCGCTGTTGCGGTCGACCACGAGCACGTCGTGGCCGGACTTCGCCAGGGCGAAGGCGGCACTGGCGCCGATCACGCCGGCCCCGATGATCAGCACTTCAGCGCGATTCTCTACCTCGGTACCCATGTTCCCTCACAGTCCGGATCAGCACGGCGCTCGACGACCGTTGACAGCCGAAGGCTCAGAGGCCCCAACCGTCGTGGGGCGCAAGAGCGCCCTTCTGCTTGACGAAGGACTCGCGCAGGTCCGCAACCCTGTCGCCGGCGAAGGTCAGCAGGAAGTTGCCCGCCAGGGTGTATTCATCCCCGCCCGAGCGAAGGGTCGCCCACCATTCGACGCCCACCCGGTCTCCCTCGATGACGGGTGTCCCGTAGCGAAAGTCGACGTCGGAGACGCCGGCGAGCGCCGCCTCCCAGAAGCCCGCGATGGCGTCGTGGCCGACGAACGGCTGCTCCAGGAACGGGCTGTTCCGGTAGCTGGCGTCCTCGGTCATGATCGCCGCCGCCCCCTCCACGTCGCCTTCGCGCCACACCCGCCCGAACTCCTCCAGCCAGGCCTTGACGACGTCAGCCGAAACGCTCACTCGATCTTCCTCACTCCTGTCGGCGACGGGCCGCGTCGGTCACGGTGCGGCCGGCGTCGCGGCTGGCGGTCAATCCAGCCGGCACAACTCTATGCGAACTTCCGCTTCCGGCATAGTATTATGCGAGCGGCGGGCGGACCAGCCCTGACACCGCGCAGGAGTGTCGTCCCGCGATACCTACAGACGAGGGGTAGCACCCGAATGGCACCAGCTTCCAGACCTGATGCGGACGGGGTCGATCGGTTCGACGACCTCTACGAGGTCTCCCGGTCCGAAGCGATCGTCGAGGACGACGAGTTCCTCGCGCGGGTATCGGCCGACTCGGAGCTGCCCGTCCTGCTGGCCGCGCTGGCGGCAGCTCTCGGCGACACGTCGATCCTGGCCGCGGACCTTCAGCCTCCGCTGACACCGATCGACACGCAGCCCCACCCGCACGGGGGGATGTCGGAGGAGCAGAAGAAGAAGGCGGTCGCCGTCGCCTGCTCCGCGCTGGCCCTCCTGCGCGACAAGGGGGTCACGACGGTCGACGTGCTGCCGGACGAGACCGTTCGGGAGATCCTCCACTACCTCAGCGGTGGTCGAGAGGAGTGGCGTCGGATGCTGACCCATGAGCTCGACCTCGCCGCCGACAAGGGCGGCCGGCCCTCGTGGAGGTTCGGTGACGTCGCGAACGGCCGGCCGTTCCCCACTCTCATCGTCGGCGCGGGCGTCGCGGGCATCGCCGCCGCTCACCGATTCGCCCAGGCGGAGGTGCCGTTCACCCTGATCGAGGCGGGCACGTCCGTGGGAGGCACCTGGGCGAAGAACACCTATCCCGGGGTCCGTCTCGACACCCCCACGTTCGGATACTCCTACTCGTTCGCGCAGCGTGGGGACTGGCCGCACCAGTTCGCGCAGGGCGGCGAGATCCTCGACTACCTTCGCGACGTGGCCGAGCGGGCCCGGATCACCGACATGATCGAGTTCTCGACCAGGCTCCTCCGCCTCCGCTGGGACGACGACGGCCGGTTCTGGGAGGCGGCCACCCGCGGGCCGGACGGCAGCGAGCAGACCCGCCGGTTCGCCGCGGTGGTCAGCGCGTTGGGCCAGCTCGACAGACCCAACGTCCCGGAGTTCGAGGGCCAGAGCCTCTTCCGCGGAACGACGATGCACTCACAGGAGTGGGACCACGCAGTCGACCTGAGGGGCAAGCGGGTTGCGGTCATCGGCACCGGGGCCAGCGCCTACCAGATCGTGCCGGCCATCGTCGAGAAGGTGGACGCCCTCACCGTCTTCCAGCGCAGCGCGCCGTGGATGCTGCCCGCACCGAACTATCACCACCCGACGACCGAGGCGTTCAGTTGGCTCGTGCGGAAGGTTCCGCACTATGCGCAGTGGTATCGCCTCTGGACGATACTCACGGGCATCCCCGGCCGGACCCACACCGTCACGGCGGAAACAGACTGGCCCGGTGCGCCCCTCAGCGTCTCGGCCAAAAACCAGGAGCTGCGGGAACACCTCATCGCCCGGATCGAGGCCCAGTTCCAGGATGCCCCGGAGATCCTCCGGCACGTCGTTCCGCCCTACCCGCCCGGCGCGAAACGCATGCTGCGGGACAACGAGGTGTGGGCCGCTGCGCTGCGCGCCGAGAAGACGACGCTCGTGACCTCCGGGATCGAGCGGTTCGCCCCGGAAGGGATCGTCGACAAGGACGGACGTCTGCACGAGGTCGACGTCATCGTGTACGCGACAGGCTTCAAGCCGTCCGACTATCTCGACGAGGTCGAGGTCCTGGGACGGAACGGGCTGGATCTCCACGAGTTCTGGGACGGCGACGCACGCGCCCACAACGGCGTCATGGTGCCGGGGTTCCCCAACCTTTTCCTGATCTACGGCCCCAACGTGGGCGGCGTTGTCGCCGGCAGCCTCCACTTCATGCTGGAACGCGCGGTCGAGTACTCACTCAAGGCCATTCACGAGGTTCTCCGCAGGGGGGCCGCCGCGATCGACGTACGCGGGGAGGCGCTCGACCGCTTCGTCGCGTACGTCGACCAGGGGAATCGCAGGATGGCGTGGGGCCAGCCGTACGTGAACACGTGGTACCAGAACCGCCACGGGCGGGTGTCCCAGATCTGGCCCTACACGAACGTGGAGTACTGGGAGATCACCGAGTCGGTCGTCGAGACCGACCACGAGTTCCTCGACTAGACCGACAGATCCGTGACGACCCCCGGCACCGTGCACCGCGACAGGAGACACCGACATGTCGGCAATCAGGCGAGACCAGATCAGCGTCGGCGGGCTTGTGACAAGCTTCCTGTCGGCGGGGCCCCCGGCCGCACCGCCCGTGTTGCTGCTGCACGACGGGGCATGGGGTGGTTCGGCCGAGGCCAGCTGGATCAACGTGATCCCCACCCTGGCGGAGCGCTACCACGTGATCGCCCCGGACCTCTACGGCTTCGGGGCCTCCAGCAAGATGGTGCAGCTCGACGTGGCGCCATACGAGTTCCGCCTCCGCCAGATGGCGGCGCTGCTCGACGCGCTCGGCCTGGGGGACCGCCCCGCCCATCTCGTCGGGAACTCCTTCGGCGGCGCCATGGCACTGCGGGCGACGACCCTGCCCTGGTTCTCCTGGCGCGTCGGCGCCGCCGTGTCGATCGCGGGAACGGGTGGTCCGTACCGCACCAGGGAGGCGCTTGCCGCGCTCTCCCACTTCGACGGCTCCCACGCGGACATGCTGCGGATCGTGCGTCTGCTCACCGGCCACTTCCCGGCGATCGACGACCACGTCGCGCTCCGGCTACGCGACGCGCGCAACCCGGGCCACTACCGTGCCGTCGCCGCCGCGGGACTCGCCACCCCGTTCCCGGGCGCGACCAACTTCCGCGACGACTACCCGGGGAGCCTCCGAGCGGTCCGGACGCCCCTGGCACTGGTCAGCGGACGCCAGGACGATCTTGTCGAGCCGGGCTGGGCGCACAGGATCGCCGAACACGCGCCCGACTGCCAGGTCTACGAGATCGATGGAAGGCATTCGCCCAACATCAGTGACCCCGGGCCGACGGGGGCTCTCCTCCTCACCATCCTGGCGAAGCTCGAGGGCGCTGCGGCAAGGCAGGACCACTCCGCGCCCGCGCCGAGCCGGTGACTGCGCCCCGTGCGGACGGCGGGCCGCCGGCTCCGATGCGCCGATTCAGCCAACTCCGGCCGACGCGGTGGATCACGGGTGCGGGTGTCACCCGCGAAGTGGTGTCCTACCACGAGAGTCAGGAGCTGAGCGTCGGCCGGCCGCCCTGGCGACTGAGCATCGCTGACCTGACCGGACCGGGCCCGTTCTCCCGCCTGCCGGGGATCGCGCGCACCTTCGTTCCGATCGACGGCGCCGTCGAGCTGCGGGTGGATGGGGAGACCCACCGCGTCGCCGAGGCCACACCGTTCTCGTTCGCCGGTGACTCCGACACGACGCTGGTCCGACTGACGACGCCGTGCCGCGCCGTCAACCTCATGGTCAACGCCGACGACCCCGAGCCAGCCGAACTCCTGCCCTGCCGGTCTCCGGGCGCGGAGTTTCCGACGGCCGCCGTCGTCATCGCGCTCACCGCTGGCCGTGGGACCAGCAGGTTCGACGTCTGGCGACCATCGACCGCCCTCGACGGGCTGGGGATTCGGCGGTGGCTCGCGGTGCGGTGACCTCAGCGGCCGGGACGGGTCAGCCGACCGCCGACGATCGTTGCCCGCACATCGCAGGCACGCGCCGCGAGTGGCAACTGCCACGGGTCGACGCCTCGGAGTCTCGCCGACGTCGTGTCGATCTCGACAGCGTCCCAGGGCTCCCCCACGCGCAGTCCGGGGGGAGATCCCAGGCTCCCCGACAAGCCGAGGGACTCGTACCCGCTGACCGTCCCCGCCGCCCAGAGCGTGTCTGGCGGAAAGACCCCACGCCGCTGCAACCGCAGGCGCTGGTCGAACTCCAGACGGCTGAGTTCCTCCAGCGGGTCGATCACCACATGCTGGTCCGAACCGATGGCGAGACGTGCACCCGCTGCCTGGAGTTCGGGTGCGGGGCCGATCCCGTCGCCGAGATCAGCTTCGGTCGTAGGACACATCACGATCGTCGCGCCCGCCTCGCCGAGCAGGCTGATGTCGCCTGTGCTGAGGTGCGTCGCGTGAACTGCGGAGAACCGTCCGGACACCAGTCCGTGCTCCGCGAGCAGTGCGATCGGGGTGAGACCGTACGCCTCAAGGCACGCCTGGTTCTCCGCCGGCTGTTCGGACACGTGGGCGTGCAGCGGCACCTCCCGGGGAAGGCCGCCGGCGATCACGGCCAGGTCGGAGCGGGACACGGCTCGGACCGAGTGGATGGCGGCGCCCAGGGTGACGAGTCCGTTGCCCTGTCCGGATAGGACGTCGCGCAGCCGGTGCCAACGGTCCAGCCAACGATGGGCGTCTCCATCGCCGAACCGCTGCTGTTCCTCGCGCAGTGGCTCGTTGACGCCGCCGGACAGGTAGCAGGCGTCCAGCAGCACCAGCCGAACACCGGCGGAAGCCGCCGCCGCCGCGAGCGCCAGTTCCATCTCGTGACCGCCGTAGGGCGTGCCGTCAGGCTGGTGGTGAAGATAGTGGAACTCGCCGACCGCCGTGTAGCCCGCGTCGCGCATCTCCGTGAAGACCCGCTCGGCGACGAGGTGATAGCCGTCGGGCGTCAGGCGGTTGGCGACGTCGTACATCCGGTGACGCCACTGCCAGAAGTCACCTCCGCTGGCGTGCGTACGACCGCGCAACTCCCGATGGAACGCATGGGAGTGAGCGTTCGCGAATCCCGGCACGACCGTCGTGAGCACGACGTCGCCGGACTGCGGTGGCACGCCTGCGGCGATCCCGACGACCGCCCCGTCCAGCACCTCCACCCGCACCCGCTCGGCCAGCCTTCCCTCCACGAGCGCGACCTCGCAGTGAAAGCGCTGCCGGCCACCGCTCATCGGGAGGCCTCGCCGGCGAGTTCTCGCAGGACGGCGGCGAGGCCCTGCGCTCCGGCCTCGCAGTCCTCTTCGCGGGCGGTCTCCTCCGGGGCGTGCGAGACGCCGGTCGGATTCCGGACGAAGATCATCGCGGCTGGGACGTACGCGGAGAGGACCCCCGCGTCGTGCCCGGCGCCCGTCGGGATCGACGGCACGCCGCCGAGCAGGCCGGCGACCCTCGCCGTGAGCGGCTCGTCGAAGACGACCAGTGGCGAGAACGACTCCTCGTGGACCTGGAGAGCACAGCCCTCGGCCGCGACCCGCTTCTCGATGAGCGCGAGCGTCGCATCCAGCTGCGCACGTACCTCCGAGTCCGAATGAGCCCGGATGTCGAGCCAGGCGTCGACCCGGGAGGCGATGACGTTCGTGCCGTTCGGGGTCACCGCGATGCGGCCGACGGTGCCACGGGCGGACGGCCGTTGCAGTGCGACCTCACGGACCGCAAGAGCTGCCGACGAGGCCGCGACCACCGGGTCTCGGCGTCCGTGCATCGGCGTGCTCCCGGCGTGGTTCCCCTCCCCGACGATCGAGATCCGCCACCTGCCGTGCGCCATGATCGCCGAGCCCACGGCAAGGGGAAGACCACGGTTCTCCAGGTCGAGGCCCTGTTCCACGTGCAGCTCGAGGAACATGTCGATGCCGGCGAGCCGGTCGGGGTCCGGGCCGATGTCGCGGACCTCCAGGCCCGCCTGCCGCCAAGCCTCCTCGAGGGTGACGCCCTGGTGGTCGACGCGGGCGAGCGCGTCCTCCGGCGCGATCTCACCGACCATCAGCCGAGAACCCAGGCAGGGCGCGCCGAAGCGGGATCCCTCCTCCTCCGCGAACGCGCACACGGCGATGGTCCGGGTGGGACGCCACCCCTCGGCCGCGAGGATCGCGACCGCCTCCAGCGCGCTCGCCACACCGAGAGGTCCGTCGTACGGGCCTCCACCGGGGACGGAGTCCAGGTGGCTGCCGGTAACGACAGCTCCCTGCCGGGACTCGCCCCACCAGGCCCACAGGTTCCCGTTCCCATCCACCTCGACGGAGAGGCCCAGCCTCTCCGCCGAGCTTCTGAACCAGCCGCGAAGCGCCACCTCCGCCGGGTCCAGCAGGTGACGTGAGTAGCCGCCACGGACGCCGTCCCGCCCGATCGCGCTGATCTCCATCAATCTGTCACGAACCGACACGGCGTCCGCTCCTTGCGTCGACGTGCGCTGTTGGTCGCCGTCGGCCGATTGCAATGTGGTCATGGAAGGCTGTACTGGGCATGAGTTCTGTCAACGTCGTTTCTGTCGGGGACACGGTCCTCTGCGGCATCCGGAGGTCGTCAACCAGCGCGTTCTACATGCTGGCCTCCGACACCCGGCCTGGCCGCGCCGCGGAGGGCGGGGGTGCGGTCCTGCGCGTTCGAGATGCGGCCTCACCCACGGTCAGCCTCAACGCCGAGGAAGAAGTCGACCAGCAGGCGTGCCACAGTCGAGGGCTGCTCAAGGGGTGCAGCGTGGGCGGCCCCGGGAACGCGCTGGACAACCCCCCGCGGCAGTTCCCGGGCGAGTTCCGTCGACTTTTCCCCGGGAACGATCCGGTCGTACTCGCCCCAGAGCGCGAGGGTACGGACATTCATCCCGGGCAGATCGGCAGAGAGGTCGCGGTCGGCCAGCGCCTCGCACGCCCACGCGTAGCTCCGGTCGTCGGTGCGACGAAGCGCCTCCACCATCGACGCGGCCCGCTCGCCGCGGCGCCGCAGCGTCGCCGGAGCGAACCAGCGCTGCAGCGACCCCGCCGCCAGCGGTTCGGTTCCCGCCAGACGCACCTTGGCGGCGCGCTCAGCCCAGTCCGCTGGGGCGTCGACACGGGCCCCGGCGGAGATGACCGCGAGCCCGTCGACGCGCCCGGCATGGCGGAGGGCCAGGTCCATCCCCACGGTGCCACCGATGGAGACGCCCGCGTACAGGAACGAGGAGACCCCCCGTGCGTCGAGCTGGCCGACCACGATGTCGGACAGGTCGCCGATCGTGAACGCACCGTCGGCGGCAGGCGACGCGCCGTGCCCGGGAAGGTCCCAGGTGATGACGCGGAAGTGCTGTGCGAGCAGCACCGCCGCGTCCGACCAGAGGTCGGATGACGTACCCAGGGAGTGGCCGAGGACCAGGCGCGGAGCATCCGCAGCGCCGAGCGGCTCACCGAACGCGATACGCAGATTTCCCATGACGACCCTCAGTTCACGTGGTTCAGGAAGTTCTTCGTGCGCTCGGATGTCGGCGCATCGATCAGCTTCTCGGCCTCGTCGATCTCGACGATTCGTCCCTGGTCCATGAAGGCGACCCGATCGGCCACATCCCGCGCGAACCGCATCTCGTGGGTCACCACGATCATGGTCATCCCCCGTTCGGCCACGCGACGCATCACCGACAGCACCTCCCCGACGAGTTCGGGGTCGAGGGCGCTCGTCGGCTCGTCGAACAGCATGAGCTTCGGCTCCATGGCCAGCGCGCGGGCGATGGCGACACGTTGCTGCTGACCACCGGAGAGGTGACGCGGATACGAGTTCTGCAGGTGCTCCAGTCCGACGTCGGACAGGGCCGTCCGCGCGCGGACCACCGCCTCGCTCCTGGCGAATCCCCGGACCTTGACCAGCCCAATGGTCACGTTCTCGAGCGCGGTCAGGTGGGAGAAGAGGTTGAAGTGCTGGAAGACCATCCCGATACGCTGGCGGTACTTCGCGATCGCGGCCTCGCTGGGCTCGTGTAGCTCGCCCTTCCTGATCGTCGCGCCCGCGAAGTCGTTCTCCACCTGGATGTAGCCACCATCGATTTGTTCGAGGACGTTGACGCAGCGGAGCAGCGTGCTCTTTCCCGAGCCTGACGGTCCGATCAGGCACAGCACCTCCCCGGGCATGACGTCCAGGTCGATTCCCCTCAGGACCTCTGTCTCGCCGAAGCGCTTCCGTACGTCCCGGATCGTCACAAGTGGCCGCTGCTTCACTTCGACACCTCCCCGACCTTCGATTTCATCACTTTCCGCTGCGGCCCTGCGGACAGGGAGTACTTCTTCTCGATGAAGTGCTGGCCCATTGTCGCCACCATGACGATCACCAGATACCAGAAGCTGACCACCAGGAGAAGCGGGATGACCTTGAAGTTGGAGCCATAAATCTGCTGGGCCCGGGTGAGGAGGTCACCGCCACCGATCACCGCGACGAGCGAGCTCGCTTTGAGGAGGCTGATGAACTGGTTTCCCGTCGGCGGGATGATCACCCTGATCGCCTGCGGGATGACAATGGTCCGCATGGTGAGACCGCGCTTCATTCCCAGGACCTGAGCAGCCTCCAGTTGACCAGCCGGAACCGACATGAAGCCCGCCCGGATGATCTCGACCATGAACGCGCCCTCATGCAGGGAGAGGCCAATGATAGCGGCCGTGAATCCGGTTATCAGCGTGTTCGTATCCCAGCCGACTCCACCGAATTCGATCCGGGGAACGAAGAGCGCCGCGTTGAAGCAGAGCAGCAGAAGGACGAGGAGCGGCAGCCCTCGAAACAGCGCGACATAGGCCTTCACGAACGCGCGGAAGACAGGATTCCGGGACTCACCGAGAAGGGCGAGAAGGCAACCGATCAGCACTGCGATGACCTGGGAGATCAACGAGAGCTTGATCGTCATCCACAGCCCTTCCAGGATGGGATCGGCGAAGAGATAAGCGCCTACGACACCCCATTCCAGGTTGTCGTTCGTCACGAAGCCGTAGACGAGGATGCCCAGGAGCACAGCCGCGACCAGGCCGCTTATCCAGTAGCTCGGGTGCTTGCGCGGCCGAGGCTTTGCGAAAGGATCTCGCACTTCGACATCGACTGCCGGATTTACCACAGTTCACCTTCTCCTGTTTCTCGCTGGCGATGATCCGAGACGCCTGGGTGAGGTCCGAGGCCAGGGCGCCTCGCCGCGCTCGCAGCCCCCGGCCGACGCGGTCGACCCGTCTGCGCCAGGGGCAGTCCGGCGGCAGGTCTGGTGCGGCGGGCCTGTCGGCGCCGCACCAGACGCCGCGCTCCGCGAGCCCACCGTCGAGACGCCGCCGATCAGCTCGGGGCGGCACTCGGGGTCAGCGCGTGCCTCCGGTCAGGACCCGCACGCCCCGCAGATCTTCGGCAGCTCCAGGGGACGCTCGGTCGCCAGGTTGATGCCGGGCTCGGTCAATGCGATGTCCTTCAGTTCCCACTCCGACATGATCTTGTCGTAGGTGCCGTCCTTGATGATCGCCTCAAGCGCACCGAGCAGGGCCTTGGCAGTGCCGTCGGCATCGAGGCCCACCACGATGCCGACGTAGGTGCGCGACAGGAGGGGGCTCGGAACGATCTTGAACTGGCCGTTGCTGGCCTTCGCCTGCCACACTCCGGTCGCGGTGTTGGTGAAGGCGAAATCGATCCGGCCGGACTGCAGTGCGGTGTTCTGGTCGCCGGCGGTCGGAAAGTTGGTGACCTGCAGAGCGCCCTTGCCCACCGACTGGCAGTTCTTCGAGAACAACTCGGCGTCCTCGACGAACTCGGTCCCCGTCTGAACGCCCGCCTTCAGCCCACACGTGGTCAAGGGGTTCGCCGTGATGTTCTGCTTATTCTCCGAGGTCGTGATGACGCTCTTGGTGGCGTAGGCGTAGTCGACGAACTGCACCGTCTTCTGGCGTTCCGCGTTGTCGGTGATGCACTCCATCGCAGCATCGAACCGACCACTCTGGACCCCGGGCAGAAGGCCGTCGAAGGCGATCGCCTGCTGGCGGATCTCGATGCCGAGTCGCGGCGCCATGGCCATCAGGATGTCATGGTTGAATCCATCGATTTTCCCGGCGTCGTTGGTGAAGTCGCACGGCGGGTACTGCGGATCGGTCCCCACGGTGAGGAATCCCGCGTCGCGCACCTTCTGCGGCAGCAGCTCATTCAGTCCCGGAACGCGCTGGGAGTCGTCTTTCGAAGTTTCGGCCTCTGCCCCGCAACCGCTCACGAGGAGCGCGGTGGCGGCAAGCAGGGAGAGGGTGGCAGTCACTACACGGCTTCTCGGCATCGGGGCTCCTAGGGGATGCTCAAGACTGGAGCTGAAAGAAAGCATTCAACACTGGCGGAACGGTATCGCCTTCCATGCAGCACGGCAACCCCCTCAGGCACAGGATCCGAAAACGCACCACAACCGAAACACGACCGACTTCATGCCTCCTCCCGGGAGGCCGCCCGGTAACCGGATCCGCGCGACGCGTAATGACGAAATACGTCGATACTCGACTCCGTTCCGTCACTCTGGCCCCAGGAATACCGGAATTCGACTCCCATGACGGCGACCCGCCCGCGAGTAGCGGGAACGCCCGTCCCTCGGCTCGGTTCGCCAAGCCCCCGACGAGCCCCACCCAACGGGCCCGGGTGGCAGCCTGAGGTCATGAACATCGCCGCTCAGCGACGTCGCGGGGGGGGGGGCGGGCCCCCCCCCCCCCCCCAACCCCCCCCCCCCCCCCCCCGGGGGGGCCCCCCCCCCGGGGGCCCCCCCCGCCCCCCCCCCCCCCCCCCGACCACACCCGCCGCCCGCCCCCCCCCAGCGCGCGGGGTGGGTCGTCTCGGGGCCGATCACGCGCCCCCCCCGGGGGGGGGGGGGGGCGGGCCCCCCGCCCCCCCCCCCGCGACGAAGCCCACCAGATGACAGCAGCGGGGGACCACCGGTCAGGCGGCAGCCTCCAGCCGACCACCGACGACCTCGACGAACACCCCGTCGAGCACCTCTGCGGCAACGGCCTCCATCTCCCCCGCCATGATGCGGTCGTCCTCGAGGAATCCGGCCTTGGAGCGGACAAGGTCATAAGTGGGACGATTCGCCGGCGCCGCAGCGCCGCCGTTCCTCAGGTCCAGACCCTGAGCCGCGCACAGCAGCTCGATCGCGACGATGTACGCGGCATTGCGCACCATAGGGCCGAGGCGCACAGCAGCATGCGTCGCCATGCTCACATGGTCCTCCTGGCCTGCGGAGGTCGGAATGCTGTCGACGCTGTTCGGAGTCGCCTTGGCGCGATTCTCCGCCACCAGCGCGGCACTGGTGACCTGCGCCATGATGAACCCCGAGTTCAGCCCCGCATTGCCGACCAGGAACGGCGCCAACCCACTCATGGACGCGTCCATGAGCATCGCCTGACGGCGCTCCGAGATCGATCCGATCTCGCAGACCGCCATGGCGATGATGTCCGCCGCGTACGCGATGGGCTGGCCGTGGAAGTTCCCACCCGACAGGATGACCCCGTCGTCGGGGAACATCAGCGGGTTGTCGGAGACCGCGTTGACCTCCTGCTGGATCGTGTGTGCAGCGAACGTCAGCAGGTCCAGCGCCGCCCCCATCACCTGGGGCTGGCAGCGCAGGCAGTAGGGGTCCTGGAGCCGACGTCCCTCGAACTCCACGTCGAGGACCGCGCTGTCGGCGACCAGGCGCCGCAGGAGCCCCGCAACCCGGATCTGTCCGGCGTGCCCGCGGATCTGCTGGATGCGGTCGTCAAGAACGACCTGTCTGCCCGCCGTCGCCTCCAGCGTCAGCGCGCCCGCGGCCAGGCCGGCGTTGAACACGGCCTCGGCGCCGAACAGTCCGCGCAGGGCGATGGCGGTGGATGCCTGGACGCCGTTCAGGAGAGCGACCGCCTCCTTGGGGCCCAGTTCGACGGGAGCCAGTCCGGCCTTCGCGAGGCCGTCGACCGCGGTGTAGTCGACGCCATCGATCCGAACGCGGCCCTCTCCCATCAACGCGCCGGCGAGGTGCGCCAACGGCGCCAGATCCCCTGAGGCTCCGACAGAGCCCTGCGTCGGGATGACGGGGAGCACGTCAGCGTTGATCAGGTTCACGAGCAGCTCGGCGGTCTCGACGCGGATCCCGGAGTGCCCACGCGCAAGACCGATGAGCTTGATCACCATGATGGCGCGGACCGTCTCGTCGGGAAGCGGATCACCCACCCCGACCATGTGCGACAGCACCGAACGACGTTGCAGCTCCACGAGGTCCGAAGGTGAGATCCGCCGGTCCGCCAGCTTCCCAAAGCCGGTGTTCACGCCATAGACCACCTCTCCTCGGCTGATCGCGTCCAGGATCACCTGGTGCGCGCGCCGCAGGTTCTCCACTGCCTTGGGGGCGAGCGCCACCTGGACGGGGCCCCGGAATACGGGACGAAGCGTCTCCAGGCTTACATGTTCGCCGGTGACCGTGATGGTGCTCACGATGATCGATCCTCCTGTTGGCTGGCCTCTTAAGGATCACCTTCGACGGCCGCTCTAGCGACGGGAGCGACGGTGGCGACAGGCCGCCCGGTGACTCACGCCCTCGACGTCGACCGAAGACCTGACACTGACTGCAGAGAAGTATTCAGCTGCACCGGCAGCGTATGCCCTCTATGCAGAAGGGGCAACCTTCAGTTAGGTTGCCCGGGTGACCCAGTCCCGCGCCGTCGTCCTCGCCTCCCGCCCCGTCGGCGAGCCCGTCCACTCGAACCTTCGCCTCGAGACGCGCACGCTCCCGGCCGTCGGACAGGGTCAGGTGCTGCTGAGGACGATCTACCTCTCGCTGGACCCCTACATGCGGGGCCGGATGAACGCGTCGCGCTCCTACGCCAAACCCGTGGAGGTCGGCGAGGTGATGGAAGGCGGCACCGTCTGCGAGGTGATCGAGTCGGCCTCGCCCTCCTTCCGCCCCGGCGACATCGTTCTCGCGCACTCCGGCTGGCAGACGTACGCCGTGCAGGACGGTCGGTCCCTGCGCAGGATCGACCCGGCCAGGGGGCCGGTCTCGACCGCGCTCGGCGTGCTCGGCATGCCCGGTTTCACGGCGTATGTGGGACTTGTCGAGATCGGCCGCGTTCGCCCGGGCGAGACGCTCGTGGTGGCAGCCGCGACGGGGGCGGTCGGCTCGGTCGTGGGTCAGATCGCCAAGATCCAGGGCGCCCGCACGGTCGGCATCGCGGGCGGCGCCAGCAAGATGGCCTGGCTGCGCGAACTAGGGTTCGACGTCGCACTCGACCATCGCTCACCCGCCTTCAGGAGCGAGCTGAGCCAGGCCGTCCCAGCTGGGGTGGACGTCTATTTCGAGAACGTCGGCGGCGCCGTGTGGGACGCCGTCTTCGATCATCTCAACGACTTCGCGCGGGTGCCCGTCTGTGGCCTGATCTCCCAGTACAACGAGACCTCCGCGCCCGCTGGGCCCGATCGGCTCCCGCGGCTCATGAGCGCGATCAACACCAAGCGGCTCGTCGTCCAGGGCTTCACGCAGCGAGACTTCGTCTCGACCCACTATGCCGCCTTCCAGCGCGACATGTCGGCGTGGCTCTCGACCGGTCGGATCAAGTACCGCGAGGACTTTGTCGACGGGCTCGACAACGCCCCGGAGGCATTCTTCGGCCTCCTGAAGGGGAGGAACTTCGGGAAGCTCATCGTCAGGATCGGCGACGACCCCACCCGCCCGACGCCGTGACGGCCCCACCAGCGGCCTCGGTCACTCCTCGAAGACCACGAGGTCGGCGGCGTGTCGTTCGAAGCGCTCAAGCCCGTCCTGTGAGGCTCCAGGATTGGAGTCGGCCATGGCGTGCAGAAGCGCGGACGAGGCGATGTTCATCGCCGCGGACGTGTCGAAGAGCAACCCGCTCCCGAGCCTGACGGTGATGAGCTCATCGGTCTCGTGCCCGACGGTCCCGAACGATTCGTCACTGAGAACCGCGACCTTGATCCCGATCTGCCTCGCGTAACGCACCAGGTCGCAGGCCTCCCTCGGGTAGCGGGGAAGAATGAACGCCAAGCACCAGGTGCACCCATCCGCTGCGGCACGGGCGAGGCTCTCCTTCGCCTCCGTGTCACCGCTGTCGATCACGGAGATGCTCGGATGCACCTTGGCGCCGAGATAGGCGAAATGTTGGGCAAAGGAACGCGAGATCCGCAGCCCGATGACCGGCAGCCGCTTCGACGACATGAGAGCAGAACCGACCCTCGAGATCTGCTCTTCGAGGGTTGCCGACTGGCTGAGCCACTGAAGATTGGCCACCTCGGCCCCGATCGCCTCGGCCAGTGGACTTGCGCTCTCCACCGCCGGCGACCGGGTCGACATCTCGGAGCGGGCCCATTTCTGGAGCGCCCGCTTGAAGTCCGAGAATCTGGCGTAGCCGAGCGCCGCCGCGAAGCGTGAGACCGAAGGCTGGCTGACCCCGACCTGCCGCGCGATGCTCTCGCTGGTGAGAAAGGCAGCAGCGTCACGGTTGTCGATCACGTAGCGCGCCACTCGTCGTTGCGCTGGCGACAGCCGGGCACTGGTCAGACGCTCGTAGACGTCAGCCGATGCCGCGGCCACGGTGGCGGTCATTTCAAGCATCTCCTAGCGCAGATCACACGATCGGGCCGGTATGGCGCCTCGCCGACAAGGAGGGCCAGACTTCTGAAGCAAGCAACACAGGCGATAGGCCCACCGAGCCAATCTGTATAGCTTCATGCATGGTATCAGGAATCGGTATGCACCACTCCTGCGGACGGCCCGCCACCCAACACCATCCGGGCGAAGACCGCACATGGTGGCGCAGGTGGGCATGGGCCGGGGCGACGTTCTGATCGTCTTCTGGCACCGCGACCCCTGCACGCGACCTGGGACACCGTGGGAGACGGGCTGGCATCAGTGCCCGGGCCCGCCCCGCCAGGAGCCGCTGCGGTAGACCGTTCCCCGGTACTCCCCCGTGCCGCGCTCCGGGGCGTCCGGCGACCCGGCCGCGCTGCCGACGGCCGAACCACCCACGGACGGACCCGTGGCGGACGAGCCCGCGGACGTGGGAGACATGGCGGCGTCGCGGCGCGCGGCGCGGGACCGGCGTACCCGGGTGACGACGAACCACGCGACCGCGAGCGCGGACACCGCGATGACGACGTTCTGGAACGTGCCGGCGTACCCCTCGACCACGTGCCAGTTCTCGCCGAGCAGGTAGCCCGCCATGACGAAGACCGTGTTCCAGATGAGGCTGCCCAGCGTCGTGTACAGCAGGAACGTCAGCACCGGCATCCGCTCCACGCCGGCCGGGATCGAGATGAGACTGCGGAACACCGGGATCATCCGGCCGAAGAACACCGCCTTGACGCCGTGCCGGAGGAACCACGCCTCCGTGCGGTCGACGTCCTCGAGCTTGACCAGCGGCAGCTTGGCGACGATGGCCCGCATCCGGTCCCGGCCCAGCATGGCGCCGATCCAGTAGAGCGCCAGCGCGCCGACCACCGAGCCGAGGGTGGTCCAGCCGATCGCCCCGACCAGGCTCATCCGTCCCTGGCTGGCCACGAATCCCGCCAGCGGCAGGATCACCTCGCTGGGGATCGGCGGGAAGAGGTTCTCCAGCGCCACCGCCAGCCCGGCGCCGGGGCCGCCCAGCCGTTCGACCAGGCCCGTGACGAATCCGACCGGTCCGTCGGACCCGGGTTCGGGACCGGCGGCGACCGTACGAGGGAAGGGCAGGAGCGGCTGCGTGCTGATCATCCGACAACGTTAGTGACCGTTCGCGCCGGCTGCCACGCCCCGGTCGGCGGTAGGAGGGCGGGGAGGGCCGGTGCGTACATCGTGGACGGCCCGCGTCGGTGCGGCCCGTCAGCCCGCCGCGTCGTCGCGCGCCCCCGGGTATCCGGTGAGCAACTCCCGGAGCCGGGCGGCGGTCTCCGCGCCGATCCGGTCGCGCTCGGCCGCCTCGGCGATCTCCTCGTGCAGTTTCCGCAGGTGTTTCGCCCGGTCCTTGAGCTTGCCCCGGTCCAGCTCGGCGACCTCCTCGCGCAGCTTGTCGGCGGTCTTGCGGTCGATGTCGCCGCGCGCCTGCGCCTCGTCGATCAGGGCGGTGAACTCGGCGGCGAGCTGGCGCAAGGTGACCGGCCACGGTCGTGCGGTGGTGGGCGGGGCGGCGGCCGACGGGGGCGGATCGGCCGGCTGCTCGTCGGCGGGCGCGACGGTCTTGGGCGACCCGGACGGCGGGTCCGGGGCGCCGTCGTCGAGGGCGAGCAGCGCGACCACGACGACGAGCAGCGCCATCCCGGCGGCGACGAGGACGCCGAGCAGGCGGTTGCCCTGACCCGGGCCGCGCGGCGCGCGCCGAACGGGCTCGGCCGCCGGAAGGCGCTCGGCCATCGGGACGGGCGGGAGCACCGGGACGGGCGACCGCCCGGGTCGGGCGGGGGCTGCCCAGGTCCCGGCGCGATCGATCAGGGTCGGCGGATGCTCCGTGGGCGTCGGGACGGCGGGCCGGGTCGGGGCCGACGCGCCGGCAGGCCGGGTTCCGGCCGCGGGTTGCGTGGCCGGCGTCGAGCCGAACCGGCGGGCCAGTTGGGCGGCGGTGGGTCGCCGGGCCGGATCGGCGTTCAGACAGGCGAGGGTGAGCGCGGCGACGTCCGGGGGCAGCCCGGGGACGCGCAGCGGCGGGACCTGCCGACGCTGCGTGTGCGCCTCGATCGCGTCCGCCCAGGTCTGCACGGGCAGCGGGGCACGGCCGGCGAGGGCGCGGTAGAGCAGGGCGCCGAGGGCGTACACGTCGCTGGCCGGGTCCGGCGGCCCGGGGCCGAACCGCTCGGGGGCGAAGTATGCGGGGGTGCCCATCATCGGCTCGTCGCCGGGACCGACGCGAGGCTGGTGCGGACCGACGCGAGGCTGGTGCGGACCGACGCGAGGCTGGTGCGGACCGGTGCGCGGCTGGGGTGGCCCGGGAAGGGCGGCGATGCCGAAGTCGAGCACCTTCGCGCCGCTCTCGGTGAGCATGATGTTGGCGGGCTTGATGTCGCGGTGCACCACGCCGATGCGGTGCGCGGCGGCCAGGGCGGCGGCGACCTGCCCGGCCAGCCGAACGGCTTCGGGCCAGGGCAACGGGCCGGAGGCGAGCCGGTCGGCGAGGCTGCGCCCCTCGACCAACTCCATCACCAGGTACGGCACCACCGTCCCGCCCCCGAGGGCGGCCTCGCCGTAGTCGTACACCTGGGTGACGTGCGGGTGGGTGAGCCGGGCGGCGGCCCGGGCCTCGCGCTGGATGGTGGCGCGCAGGTGCGGGTCGGCGGCGAGCTGGGCCGCGAGCGCCTTGACCGCGACGGGGCGGTGCAGGACGTCGTCGTCGGCGAGCCACACCTCGGACATTCCGCCGAGGCCGATGCGCTCGCGCAGGACGTAGCGGTCGTGCAGCCGGAGGGCGGGCGTGAACGGCGACATGGTGGTCCAGTCTGCCTGCCGGCCGGTGCCGGGCACCAGTCGCGGTGCCCGGCGCCGCCCGGTGGGATCAGGGCTTGCGGGCCACGGCCCCGTACATGCTGACGTCGACCACCGAGGGCCGGGGCTGCGGCTCCCGCTCGGCGCGCCACTGCGCGATCGAGACGATGCCCGGGTCGACGAGCTCCAGGCCGGCGAAGAAGCCGGCGAACTCGTCCCGGCTGCGCAGGCTGATCATGTCGCGCGACCCGCCGGTCCGCGTCGCCACGATGGACTGCTGCGCCACCTGCTCGGGAAGGTGGTCGTAGGTGGCGTGCGAGGCGGCCAGGTAGCTGCCGGGGGGCAGCGCCTCCAGCAACCGACGGACCACCGCGTACGGTTTGTCGGGGTCGGGCAGAAAGTGCAGGATCGCGACCAGCATCAACGCCACCGGCTGCCCCAGGTCGAGGGTGCGGAGCAGGTCGGGGTGACGCAGGATCCGCTCCGGGTCCCGCAGGTCGGCGTCGATGTAGGCGGTGGCGCCCTCGGGCGAGCTGGTCAGCAGCGCCCGGGCGTGGGCGAGCACGATGGGGTCGTTGTCGACGTATACCACTCGGGCCTGCGGGTCGGCGGCCTGGGCGACCTCGTGGGTGTTGTCGGCGGTGGGGATGCCGGTGCCGATGTCGAGGAACTGCCGGACGCCGGCCTCGCGGGCGAGGTAGCCGACGGCCCGCTTGAGGAAGCGGCGGTTCTCCAGGGCGGCGGTGCGGATGGTCGGGAAGGCCGCGGCCATCGCGTCCCCGGAGTCGCGGTCGGCCTGGAAGTTGTCCTTGCCGCCCAGCAGGTAGTTGTAGCGGCGGGCGGGATGGGCCACCGAGGTGTCGATCCGGTCGCTGGGGTGGGCGGGACCGCTCGAGGTGCCGGGGGCATCGGTGGTCAAGGGGTGCCTCCATGGCTCTGCGCTGACCTGTTACGCCGGCGTCCGTCCACTGTCGCCGATGTCGACCATGGTAGAGGCAGTGCGGGCCGCCGCCCCGACCAGGGAACCCGCTACTGCGGGTAGAGCTCGTCGCGCAGCCGGGTGAGGAGTTCCGGGGTGCGCTCCGGGGGCTCGGCCTCGACGCAGAGCCGTTCCATGGCCGCCGCGTAGTAGTCGAGGTCCTCGCGCTTGTCGAGGTAGATGGCGCTGGTGAGCTGCTCGATGTAGACGATGTCGGGCAGGTCCTGGTCGCCGAAGCGCAGGATGGTGAACGCGCCACCGGCGGCGGCGTGGCCGCCCGCGTCGAACGGGATGATCTGCAACCGCACGTGCGACGCCCGGGTCGCCTCGATCAGGGCGGTGAGCTGGTCGCGCATGACCTGGGCCCCGCCGATCGGCCGGCGCAGCGCCGCCTCGTCCACGACGGCCCACAGTTGCGGCGGCCGCGGGCGGTGGAGCAGCTCCTGGCGCTGCATCCGCAGGCCCACCCGGCGGTCGATCTCGTCCGCCCCGGCCCCACGGTGCCCGAGCAGGACGACGGCCCGGGCGTACTCCGGGGTCTGGAGCAGGCCCGGCACGAACTGCACCTCGTAGCTGCGGATCAGCGCGGCGGCGGCCTCCAGGCCCAGGTAGGACTGGAACCACGACGGCAGCACGTCGCCGTAGCGGTGCCACCAGCCGGGGCTGTTGGCGTCGCGGGCGAGCTTGAGCAGGGCCTCCCGCTCGGTGGCGTCGGTGACCCCGTAGAGACTGAGCAGGTCGGCGACGTCGCGCTCCTTGAAGCCGACCCGACCGAGCTCCATCCGGCTGATCTTCGACTCGGATGCCCGGATCTCCCAGCCGGCGCCCTCCCGGGTCACCCCGCTGGCCTCCCGCAGGCGGCGCAGCTGCGCGCCGAGCAGCATCCGCAGCACGGTTGGGCCGGTGGCCGGGCCACCCTCCGTGGGAACCATCGTCACGCGCCGACCTCCGCTTGCTGCCTTCGTCGCACCGGGCCCCACCCCGGCCGACGTGTAAGCATGCCATGGACCGACAGTGAGGTGAACCCGGCCGGCCGGCGTTTCGGTCCCGTTGACGGGACGCAGCCGAGAGGTGACCCAGGGTCAGTCGATCAGGTGGTCGAAGTCGCCGTCCCTCGCGCCGAGGACGAAGGCCGCGATCTCGTCGTGGGTGTAGATCAGCGCCGGACCGTCGGGGTAGCGGGAGTTGCGGACGGCGATCCCGGCGCCGCCGGGAAGCTCGGCCAACTCGACGCAGTTGCCGCTGGGATTGCTCCGTCGACTCTTCAACCAGGTCAACGGGGGGAGCTGCGCGGTGGGAACGCCGTTGCGGGGCTGCTGCATGGGGCATCTTTCTTGTCAAGAGCCTGCCGATGCCGCGGGGAGGAGCGGTGTGCTGGCGGGGGGCGGGGTTACGACGGGATTCGCTGCACGTGCATCTGCTATTGCATCTGCACCGGACAGCGAGCATGATAGCTCAACGAGGGTGTACCCAGGTGTTCACTTTGGGTTACCTCACCTGGGGCTGTACCAGGGAAAACAGGAGCCCCACGGGCACCGGACGGCAGCGGTCGGGCGCGTGGGCAGACGCGGTGAGGAGGGTTCGTGCCGGATCCGTTGACCATCGCGTCCGGCATCTCGGCTGCCGGAGCCCTGGTCTCCGCGTGGCAACTGCGCCGCCGGGCCATGCTGGCCGAGGCCGAGATCGAACACCTCCAGGCGGAGCTGGCCGCCGAACGACACGCCGCCAGCCACGACCCGCTGACCGGGCTGCCCAACCGGCGGGCCTTCTTCCGGCTGGCCGCGACCCTGCTCACCGACAGCGCGGGCCAGCCGCTGATCGCCATCGTGCTGGACCTGGACGACTTCAAGCAGGTCAACGACCGCTACGGGCACGCCGCCGGGGACCAGGTGCTGATCAGCGTGGCCCAACGACTGGCCGCCTTCGCCGGGGACAACCTGGTGGCCCGCCTCGGCGGCGACGAGTTCGCGGGCCTGCTGGCCACCCCGACCGTCGACCGGCGCTGGATCGAGCACGCCTCCCGCCGGCTCTGCGAGTCACTCGCCGCGCCGATCCCCCTCAGCGGCCTGAGCCTGCGGGTCACCGCTTCCGTCGGGCTCGCCCCGGTCACCTGTTCGACCCAGCTCACCGAGGCGCTCGACCGCGCCGACGCGGCGATGTACCGGGCGAAGAGCGTCGGCGCCTCCCGCTCCGCCCGCCAGCTCGTCGACAGCGCGCGCCTCGCCGAGTGCTGACGCTCGACCAGAGGGCCCCGCGGCGGGGCGGCGCGGCTCAGCGCCAGCCGTAGCCGGCGCGCAGGGCCTGGCCGACGCGGTCGAAGCGCGCCCGGTCCAGCACCGCGCCCTCGCGGCGGATGCTGTCCTCCCGCATGGTGAGGACGCGGTCGAGCCGCACCCAGCTGGGCCGGTTGTCCCGGTCCCAGGCGCCCGGGCCCAGCGCCAGCCAGTGCCGCTGGCCGTCCCGCTCGCCCTGGCTCGACAGCATCAGGCCGAACAGGGTCCGGCTGGACCGCCCGACCACCAGCACCGGGCGGTCCTTGCCCTGCCGGGGGTCGTCCTCGTAGGGGACCCAGGTCCAGACGACCTCACCCGGGTCGGCCTGCCCGTCGGGCTCGGGGGCATAGCTGAGCTCCCGGCGCTGCAACGCCGTGACCTGCCGACGCCGCGCCACCTGGGCCGGGATCGGACCGGGGGTACGCGTCGGCGCGGCCCCGCCGCGGGCCACCCGCCCCAGCCGGGACGCCACACTCCTCAACAGACCTGCCACGGCGGGCAGCCTAACCCGTCCCCCGGCCCGCCGCCCACCCGCAGCGGCCGGAGAAACGGCGCAGCCGCCCGCCGTGCGAACGGGCCCCTGCCGGGCACAGTGGGGGCATGACGACGAACCTGCACGCCCCGCTGGCCCGCTACGCCGCCCGGCTGCACGCCTCGATCGGCGACCGGCACCACGTCGCGTCCCCGCTGGGCGCGTGGCTGCTGCTCGCTCTCTGCGCGGCGGGCGGCCCCGACGAGCACGCCGCCGGCGCCGACGGACAGGCCGCCGACCTCGCCGAGGCCCTCGGCACCGACCCGGCGCGGGCCGCCCGGATCGCCGCCGCGCTGCTCGACGCGCCGCACCCCCTCGTGCCGGCGGCGACCGCCGTCTGGCACCGGCCCGGCACGGAGACCCCCGGGCTGGACGCCTGGCGGGCCGCCCTCCCCCGCGCCACCGGGACCGGCCCGCTGCCGGACCAGGCCGGCCTCGACGCGTGGGCCCGCGAGCACAGCCTCGGGCTGATCGAGCGGTTCCCGCTGACGCTCACCCCCCGGGTGGCGCTCGCCCTGGCCTCGGCCGTGGCCACCCGGATCTCCTGGGCCGCCCCGTTCGACCTCGCCCCGGCCGACACGCTCGGCCCGGACAGCCCGTGGGCCGGGCGGCTGACCCGGGTGCTGCGCACCCCGGCGCACGGGCACCGCGCGTGGATCGCCGCGACGCCGGAGGCCGGGGACGTCGCCGTGCACGTGGCGGCGGCGCAACCGGCCGGGGACGGCGCCGGCGGGCACGGGGCGGGCGGCGAGGACGGCAGCGGCGGGGACGCCGGGGCGGGGCTGTCGGTGGTCTCGGTGGCCGCCGCGCCCGGGACGTCCCCCGCCGACGTGCTCGCCGCCGCGTACCGGATCGCCGCCGACGTCGACGCCGACGAGCCCGCCGGCCGGCGGTCGCTGTTCGACCTGCCGCTGGGCGACACGCCGCTGTGGACGCTGCGCGAGGAGGAGGTGCGCACGTTCGCCCCCGACGGCCGGGAGCAGCGGCACACGGCGGCGCTGCCCTGCTGGTCGGCGCGCGACGAGCACGACCTGACCGGGCTCGGGTTCACCGCCGCCGGCCGGGTGCTGGCCCCGCTGGTCGGCGCGGGCGACGTGCGGGCCCGGCAGGCGGTCGCGGCCCGCTACCGCCGGTACGGGTTCGCCGCGGCGGCCGTCACCGGGATGTTCGCGCGGGTCAGCCTGCCCCCGCTGGGCGTGGCCCGCGTCGCGGAGCTGCGCTTCGGCCACCCGTACGCGGTGGTGGCCGTCGCCACCGACCGGCGCGGCGGCGGCACCGGGCCGTGGCACGGCGTGCCGGTGTTCTCCGGCTGGGTCGCCGAGCCCGACGACGTCGCCGCCGCCGACCTGGCGGACCCGCCGGCGGCCTGAGCGCGCGCCGGGGCCCGCGGCGGCAACCCGCCGCGGGCCCCGGCCACCCACCGGGCGGTCAGGCCGCCACGGACGCCCTCTCCTCCGGCCGCTCGGCGGCGCGGGCGGCGAGCCGCCGCTCGCGCTCCTGCGCGCCGATCAGGTCGTCGGGCAGCGAGTCCGGCACCTCCAGGTCGAAGCGGCGCAGCAGCCGGATCGCGAAGCCGCCGAGGGTGACCAGCACCAGCGCCGCGCCGAAGCAGACGTACGCGAAGCCGATGCCCCGGCCCGGACCGGTGCCGATGACCGCGCCCACCGACCCGGCGAGCGACCCGCCCTCGGCGAGCATCGGCTCGAACAGCCCGCTGGCCGCCGGCGCGAGCAGCGCGAACCCGATGGGCAGCGTCGACCAGGAGATGGTCTGGTTGAGGCTGAACACCCGGCCGTGGTAGCGCTGCGGCACCTTCACCTGCACGATCGTCGCGTAGATCGACTGGGCGGTGGTCATCGCCATGGCCAGCCAGAACGCCCCGACGCAGATCACCGCGACGGAGGCGTCCAGGCCGATCACGACGCAGCCCAGCGCGGTGCCGAGGTTGCCGAGCAGCACCCCGATCATCCGCCGGTGGCGCGGGCCGCCCCACAGCGACATCAGCACGCCGCCGGCCACCGCGCCGAGCGCCTCCGCCAGGGCCACCTGCGCCACCTGCGTCGCGGTGGCGAAGGAGAGCACCAGCGGGGTGGTCAGCACCAGCGCCGGGGCCAGGAAGATGTTGCCGATCGCGAAGTAGCCCAGCATGAGCCGGAATCCCCGGTGCTGCCACGAGTAGCGCAGCCCGTTGGCGATCGCGACGAGCAGCCGTTCCCGGGGCCGCCAGCCGAGCAGGTCGGGGAAGCGGACCACGGCCAGGGTCGTCACCGCCACCACGTAGCTGGCCACGTCGATGAGCAGGATGCCCTTGAGCTCGATGGCGGCCAGCAGGCCGGCGGCGAAGACCGGCATCAGCAGCATCGCGAAGCCGTTGGTGAGCTGGGTGACGCCCATCGCGTGGCCGAGGTAGCGCTTCGGCACGAGCTGCGGCACCGCCGACTGGAACGCGATGCGCTGGAACGACCCGGCGACCTGGCTGAGCGCCACCAGGGCGTAGATCATCCACAGCCGCAGGTTGTCCGTCCAGAGCAGGGCGGCCAGCACCAGCTGGATCGACCCGGCGGCGGAGCTGGCGATCATCATGATCCGGCGGCGGCTGACCCGGTCGGTCAGCGCGCCCGCGATGGGCAGCATCAGCACGCCGCAGATCAGCGCCAGCGCCCACAGCAGGCCCAGGTTCGCCACCGAGCCGGTCTGGGTGAACAGCCAGATCGGCAGGGCGAACGCGGTCAGCGCCGAGCCGGTGGTGGAGACGAGCTGGCCGGCGGTGACCGCGACGAACCGGCCCATGCTCGGCTTGACCACGGCCCGCTCGGGCCGGGGGTCGACGCCGACGCGCTGGTGGTCGGCGACGACCCAGCCGGCGTCCTCGCCCCGGGCCGCCGTCTCCAGGGCGGTCGTGTCGCCGGCGCGCACCGCCGGGTGCACCGAGGTGACGATCTCGGCCAGCTCGTCGGCCCGGTACTTGAGGAAGAAGTGCCCCGCCTGGTCGAGCACGACCAGCCCGACGGCGTCGGTGAGGAACTGCCACTCGGCGTACCGCTCGGTGAAGTAGTCGGTCACCGGGTCCTCGGAGCCGACCACCGAGACGATCGGGGCGCGCAGCTTCGCCGCGCCGGCGTCGAGCAGCCCGGTGAAGTACTCCTCGGAGGCGCGGGAGTCGGCCCGCATGTTGCTGATGATCCGGTCGGCCTGCTCCGGGTCCAGCTCGTCGGTGTCGACGCCCATCGACTTGAGCCAGCTCGCGTAGTGCTTGTTGCTGCGCAGCCGTTCGAGGCGGTTGCGGGCGGCGGCGAAGAGGCCCTTCGGGCGGGCGAACGGGAACATCGCGCCGATGTAGAGCGCCTCCAGCTCCCGGCCGGCCGCCTCGACCTTGCGGGCCACCTCGGCGACGATGGCGCTGCCGACGCCGCAGTGGCCGTACAGGACGATCGGGCCGGAGATCCGCTCGACGATCTCGTCGGCGACCCGGCGGGTCAGCTCCTCGAACGGCAGGCCCTCCTCGCTGAGGCCCACGTCGTGGCCGGGGATCGCCAGCGAGTACAGGGCGTTGCCGGCGGGCAGGGCGTCGGCGAGGGGCTGGTAGACGATGGCGCTGCCGCCGCCGTAGGGGACGCAGACGTACGTGCGGAGCCGCTGGCCCGCCGGGATGGGCTTGGTCAGCTCGTAGAGCAGCCGGCGCGGGCCGTCGTCGGCGGCGTCGCCGGCCATAAACGCGGCCAGCTCGCGGATGGTCCGCTGCTGGAACAGGTCCATCACGCCGACGGGCCGCCCGCCGTGCTCGGCCTTGCGGATCTTCGCCACGACCTGGGTGGCGAGCATCGAGTGCCCGCCCAGGTCGAAGAAGTCGTCGTCGATGCCGAGCGTGTCGACGCCCAGCACCTCCGACCAGATCCCGGCCAGCAGCCGCTCGGTGTCGTCGCGCGGCTCGACCAGCGCCACCGACGCCTCGCGGGTCACCACGGGCGCGGGCAGCGCCCGCCGGTCGAGCTTGCCGTTGGGGCTCAGCGGCAGCGCGTCGAGGGTGACGAACGCGGTCGGCACCATGTACTCGGGCAGCGTCTCCTTCAGCGCCGCCTTGGCCGCGGCGTGCTCGGCGTCGCCCACCAGGTACGCGGTGAGCCGCTTGTCGCCCGGGGTGTCCTCGCGGACGATCACCGCCGCCTCGGTGACGCCCGGCTGCTCCCGCAGGGCGCTCTCGATCTCGCCCAGCTCGATGCGCAGGCCGCGCAGCTTCACCTGGTGGTCGATGCGGCCGAGGAACTCGATGACCCCCGGGCCGTCCGGGGCGGCGACCCAGCGGGCCAGGTCGCCGGTGCGGTACAGCCGGGCCCCCGGCTCGCCCGAGAACGGGTCGGGCACGAACCGCTCGGCGGTCAGCGCCGGCCGGCGGTGGTAGCCCCGGGCCAGGCCGACGCCGCCGATGTGCAGCTCCCCCGCGACGCCGACCGGGCACTCGTTGCCGGCCGGGTCGAGCACGTGCAGCCGCAGGTTGGCGATCGGCGCGCCGATCGGCACGCCGGACAGGCCGGCGAGCGCCGCCGGGTCGCAGCGCCAGGCGCTGACGTCGATGGCCGCCTCGGTGGGGCCGTAGAGGTTGTGCAGCTCGCACCAGGGCAGCCGGGTGGTGAACTCCACCGCCGAGGCCAGCGGCAGCTCCTCGCCGGAGCAGATCACCCGGCGCAGGCCGGTGGCCGCCTCGATGCCGTCCTCGCCGAGGAAGACCGTCAGCATCGACGGCACGAAGTGGGCGGTGGTGATCCGCTCGGCGACCAGCAGGTCCCGCAGGTAGCCCGCGTCCTTGTGCCCGCCGGGCTTGGCCAGCACCAGCCGGGCGCCCTCGCGTAGCGGCCAGAAGAACTCCCACACCGACACGTCGAAGCTGGCCGGGGTCTTCTGCAGCACCGCGTCGTCGGCGGCGAGCCGGTAGGTCTGCTGCTTCCAGTGCAGCCGGTTGACGATGCCCCGGTGGGTGTTCGGCACGCCCTTGGGCCGGCCGGTGGAGCCGGAGGTGTAGATGACGTACGCGAGGTTGCCGGGCCCGGCCGTCGGCGCGGGGTCGGTGGTGGGCTGGTCGGCCCACGTCGCCGCGTCGTCGAGGGCGAGCACCGTCGCGCCGGTGTCGGGCAGCACGTCGCGCAGGTGCTCCTGCACCAGCACCACGGGCGCGTCGGCGTCGGTGACCATGAAGGACAGCCGGTCGGCCGGGTACTCCGGGTCCAGCGGCAGGTACGCGCCGCCGGCCTTGAGCACGCCGAGCAGCCCGGCGACCAGCTCCACCGACCGCTCGGCGCACACCCCGACCAGGGTCTCCGGGCCGACGCCGGCCGCGCGCAGCTGGTGGGCGACGCGGTTCGCGGCGGCGTTCAGCTCCGCGTACGTCACCGAGCGGCCCTCGAAGGTCAGCGCCACCGCGTCGGGCGTGGCGGCGGCCCGCGCCTCGAACGGGCCGTGCAGGGTCTGCTCCTGCGGGAACCCGGCAGTGGTGTCGTTCCAGGCGGCCAGCAGCTCCCGCTCGGCGGGGTCGACCATCGGCAGGGCCGAGACCGGGGTGTCCGGCGCGGCGACGACCGCCCGCAGCAGGGTGGTCCACCGGCGGGCGATCCGCTCCACCGTGGCCCGGGTGAACAGGTCGGTGTTGAAGACCAGCTTGCCCCAGAGGCCCTCGGTGGTCTCCACGGCGTGCAGCTCGAAGTCGAACCGGGTGGCCCGCAGCTCCATCGGCGTCCACTCGAAGCGCACGTCGGCGGCGTCGGAGACGCCGGTGAACCGGCCCATCTCGTAGTTCTGCAACACGAACATGGCCTGGAACACCGGGGACCGGCTCACGTCGCGGGGCAGGCCCAGCTCGTGCACGACCCTGGCGAACGGCACCTCGGCGTGCTCGAAGCCGTCCAGCACGCCGCGGCGGGTGCGCTCCAGCAGCTCGGTGAACGTCGGGTCGCCGGCCAGCTCGGCGCGCAGCGGCAGCATGTTGATGAACATGCCGACGACGTTCTCCAGCTCGGGGGCGGACCGGCCGGCCACGGACGCGCCGACGGCGAAGTCCTCCTGCCCGGCGTGCCGGGCCAGCAGCACCTGGTAGGCGGCGAGCAGCGTCATGAACAGCGTCGCGCCGCACGAGCGGGTGAGCGCGTTGAGCCGCTCGGTCTCGGCCGGGTCGAGCTGGAACTCGACGAAGTCGCCCCGGTAGGTCTGGGTGGCCGGGCGCGGGGCGTCCAGCGGCAGCTCCAGCGGGGTGATCCCGGCCAGCCGGGACTTCCACCAGTCCAGGTGCCCCCGGGCCGCCGGGCCGTCCAGCTCCTTGCCCTCCCACACGGCGAAGTCGCCGTACTGCACGGGCAGGGCGGGCGGCTCGCCGCCGTGGTAGAGGGTGATCAGGTCGCGCAGCAGCACGTCCACCGACCAGCCGTCGCCGACGATGTGGTGCTTGCTCAGGAACAGCACCCAGTCGTCGTCGACGTTCGCGAGGCGGATCAGCAGGGCGCGCAGCAGCGGCCCGGCGGCCAGGTCGAACGGCTCCGCCGACGCCGCCTCCACCAGCGCCTGCGCGGCGTCGGCGTCGGCGGCCTCCGTCACCGTCAGCGGCACCTCGACGGACTCCTCGACGACCACCGTGGGGCGGCCGTCGGCGTCGGCGGGGAACCGGGTGCGCAGCGACTCGTGCCGCGCGGTCAGGGCGGCCAGCGCGCCGCGCAGGGCCGCGACGTCGAGCGGCCCGCGCACCCGCAGCGGCACCGCGATGTGGTACGCCGCCTCGCCCGGGGCGATCTGGTCCATGAACCAGACCCGCTCCTGGGCGTACGACAGCGGCACCTGCGCGCCGGGGGGTCGGGGGGTGATCCGGGCGGCGGGGGCGGCGGTCCGCTTGCGCAGGCGCTTGGCGATCAGCGCCTGCCGGGCCGCCTCCCGGGCCGGATCCTTCAGGTCGGTCATGCGGTGGGTCCCTCTTCCGTCGCCAGCAGCTCGGCGACCTCGGCGTCGGAGAGCGCGTCGAGTTCCTCGGCGATCAGCTTCTCGATCTGGGCGGCCAGGTCGGCCACCACCGGGCTGCCGAACAGCGCCCGCATGGGCAGGTCCACGTCCACCTCGGCCCGGATGCGGGCCATCGCCCGCATGCCGCGCAGCGAGTTGCCGCCGAGGGCGAAGAAGTCGTCGGCCGCGCCGACCTTCTCCACGCCGAGGATGTCGGCGTACACCTCGGCCACCAGGGCCTCGGCGTCGGTGCGCGGGGCGACGTAGGCGTCCTCGACCGCCGCCGGGGCGGCCGGGGCGGGCAGCGCGGCCCGGTCCAGCTTGCCATTGGGGGTCAGCGGCAGCGCGTCGAGCGTGACGAACGCGGCCGGCACCAGGTGCGCGGGCAGCTCCCGGGCCAGGTCGGCCGCGAGGGTGGCCGGGTCGGCGTCGCCGACGAGGTAGCCGACCAGGGTCGGCTCGCCGGAGTCGACGCGCACGGCCGCCGCCGCCGCGCGCACGCCGGGCCGGGCCAGCAGCGCCGACTCGATCTCGCCCAGCTCGATGCGCATGCCGCGCACCTTCACCTGGTCGTCGCGGCGGCCCAGGTATTCCAGCGTCCCGTCGGCCCGCCAGCGGGCCAGGTCGCCGGTGCGGTACATGCGCTGCCCCGGCGGCCCGTACGGGCAGGGCAGGAACCGCTCGGCGGTCAGGCCGGGGCGGCGCAGGTAGCCGCGGGCGAGCTGGTCGCCGGCCACGTACAGCTCGCCGGCCACGCCCGGGGGCACCGGGTGCAGCGCGGCGTCGAGCAGCAGCGCCCGGGTGTTCCAGGTGGGCGTGCCGATCGGCACCGGCCCGGCGGCCAGCTCCTGCCCGGGGGCGATCCGGGCGGCGACGCAGCCGACGGTGGCCTCGGTCGGGCCGTACTCGTTGGTGACGGCCACGCCCGGGTGGGCGGCCCGCCAGGCGGCGAGCTGCTCGCCGGTGAGCGCCTCGCCGCCGACGACCAGGTCCGCCGTCGGGGACAGGGCGTCGTCGAGCAGCGGCAGGTGGCTCGGGGTGGCCTTCAGGAACGCCGGCTTCCCGCCCGCGCGGGCGGCCAGCTCGTCGATCGCGGCGAGCCGGACGACGCCGCCGGCGGTCAGCGGCCCGAGCAGCCCGGTGACGGTCAGGTCGAACGACACCGGCGAGTGCAGCAGCGCCGTCCCGGCCAGCCCCGGGTAGGCGTCCCGGGCCCAGGCCAGGTAGGCCGCCACCGCCCGGTGCTCCACCACGACGCCCTTGGGGCGGCCGGTGGAGCCGGAGGTGTAGAGCACGTACGCGGGGTGGTCGGGGCGCAGCGGGGCGACCCGGTCGGCGTCGGTCAGGTCGGCCGCGTCGAGGTCGGCGGCGGTGCCCGGGTCGAGCACCAGCGCGTCGCCCGGCACCAGGGCCGCCGTGTCGGCGGCGGCCAGCACCAGCGCCGGCTCGGCGTCGTCGAGCAGGTAGGCGATCCGGGCCGCCGGGTAGCCGGTGTCGACCGGCACGTACGCCGCGCCGGACTTGAGCACCGCGAGGACGGCCACCAGCAGGTCCGCCGAGCGGGGCAGGGCCAGCGCGACCCGGGTCTCCGGGCCGGCCCCGCGCGCCACCAGCAGCCGGGCCAGCCGGTTCGCGGCGGCGTTCAGCCCGGCGTACGTCAGCTCGACGCCGTCACAGACCAGCGCGGTGGCGTGCGGGGTGGCGGCGGCCTGCCGTTGCACCGCGTCGACGACGGTGCCGGCCGGCCGGGGGTGGTCGGTGGCGTTCCAGGCGTCGAGGACCAGCCGCCGCTCGGCGTCGTCGAGCAGGGGCAGCTCGCTGACCCGCCGGCCGGGGTCGGCGACGGCGGCTTCGAGCAGCCGCACGTAGCGGGCGACGACCGCCTCGGCGGTGGCCCGGTCGAACAGGTCGGTGCGGTAGACCAGCCGGCTCTCCCCGGCGGTGACGTCGAAGGCCAGGTCGTCCTTCGTGGCGCCCAGCGGCACCGGGTCCAGGCCGGAGTCGGGGATGAAGTTCAGCGCGGTCTGGAAGATCGGCTGCACGGACGGGTCCCGCTGCGGCGCGACCGCCTCGACGATCTTCTGGAACGGCGTCTGCCCGTGCTCCATCGCGTCGAGCAGGCCGCCCTTCACCCGGCCGAGCAGCTCGGCGACGGTGGGGTCGCCGGTCAGGTCGCAGCGCAGCGCCACCGGGTTGACGAACATGCCGATCAGCGGGGCCACCTCGGCGGTGTCCCGCCCGGCGGTGGAGACGCCGACGACCACGGTGTCGTCGCCGGAGATCCGCGACAGCAGCGCGGCGAACCCGGTCAGCAGCACCATGTACGGGGTGGCGGCCGACGCGGTGGCGAGCGCGCCGACGGCGTCGAGCAGCCCGGCGGGCAGGTCGAAGCGGACCTCGTCGCCGGCGAAGCCGAGCTGGGCCGGGCGGGGCCGGTCCAGCGGCAGGCCGGTCACGGCGGGCGCGCCGGCCAGGTGCGCCTTCCAGAAGTCGAGCTGCCGGTCCAGCTCCGGGCCGGCGAGCTGGTCGCGCTGCCAGGCGGCGAAGTCGGCGTACTGGATGGGCAGCTCGGGCACGGCGGCGGGCGCGCCGGTCAGCGCGGCCGTGGTGAACGCGGACAGCTCGCTGGTGAACAGCACCGCCGAGTGGGCGTCGAAGACGGCGTGGTGCACCACGAACTGCACCGACCACGCCTCGTTGACCTTGACCAGCCGGGCCCGCCACAGCGGCGGGGCGTCCAGCGGGATCGGGGTGCGGGCCAGCTCCTCGCGGATCGCGTGGTAGCGGGCGAGCCGCTCGGCCTCGGGCAGGCCCGACAGGTCCTCCGTCGGCAGGCGGACCGGCTCGTGCTCCCGGACCACCTGCACCAGCGTCCCGTCGTCGGAGCGCAGGTGGGTGCGCAGCGCCTCGTGCCGGGCGACGACCTGGTTGAACACCTCGGTCACGGCGTCGGCGTCCAGCTCGGGCGGGAACGGCCACGGGTTGGACACGTTGTAGACCGGCGAGCCGGGGTCGAGCTGGTTGGCCAGCCACACCCGCTCCTGGGCGAAGGAGGCGGGGAAGGTCCACTCGCGCGTCATGAGGCTGCCTCGCGTACGGAGCGGGGGCGCATGTCGGTCCAGACGGTGTCGATGTGGGCGAGGCACTCCTCGCGCGATCCGGCGAAGCCGGTGTCGTGCCAGCCCGCGGGGAGCTCCCGGTCGGCCGACCAGATCGAGTACTGCTCCTCGTCGTTGCGCACGACCAGGAATCGGGTTTCGGCCATCAGTTGTCTCCAGTGCTCTCGGGGGTGTGCGGCTCGGCCATCGCGACGGCGATCTTGCGGGGGCCGGTGAACGGCTCCCGCGCGTGCGCGGCCGTCATGTTGTCGACCACCAGCACGTCGTCGCGCTGGTAGTCGAAGCGGACGCTGGCGGCCCGGTACGCGGCCCGCAGGTGGTCCAGCACGTCGGCGGGGATCTCGCCGCCGTCGCCGTAGTAGGTGTTCGACGGCAGCCCGTCGGGGCCGAACATCGCCAACAGCCCCTCCTGGTATTCCTGCGGCAGGGTGCTCAGGTGGAAGAACGTGGCGTGGTTGAACCAGCGCGGGGTGTCCGAGCCGGGCCGGTGGTGCACCGGCTCGCGCACGGCGCGGGTGCGCAGCCCGTCCGCGCCCACCCACTCCAGCGTGATCCGGTTCGCCGCCGCGTACGCCTCGACCTCGGCGCGGTCGTCGGTGTTGAACACGTCCTGCCAGCGGGTGCCGAAGTCGGCGTGGAAGTTGCGCACCAGCATCCACCGGCGGCGCACGAACTCCTCCCGCACGGCCGGGTCGATCAGCTCGTAGACCCGGCGCACGTCCGCCAGGGGCGTCGCGCCGAGGGTGTCCGGCGGGGTGACGCACCAGAAGAACAGGGTCAGCGGCCAGCGCGCCTGGTACGAGTTCTCGTTGTGCAGGAAGATCTCCTCGTCCGGCGGGTAGTCGGTCGAGGTGTAGACCCGGCCCTTGATGGCGTGCCGGGGCGAGGACCGCTCGGTGTAGACCAGCGGCTCACCGGCCAGCGCCCGCACCACCGCGTCGAAGCCGTCGACGCCGCCGACGTCGAAGCCGCGGAACAGCAGCCCGCCGTGGTCGACGAGGGCGGCCCGCAGCTCGGCGCGGCGCTCGCCGATCAGGTCGGTCAGTGCCCGGCCGTCGCTTTCGACGACCACCGGCAGCGTGGCGATCGTGTCGCTCATTGCTCTGTACTCCCTTGCTTGCTTGAAGCCACGACTCCTGGTGCTTCCGTGGTGCTCACGCGCGGGACCGCTTCCCTGGTGCTCACGCGCGGGGCAGCCGCGGGATGCTCGTGGTCGGAGCCGGGGCCGGGGGCCCGTCGGCGGCGGACGCCTCGGCGCGCAGCTCCTCGATGCGGGCGGCGAGCCCGGCGACGGTGGGCGTCTCGAAGAGGCTGCGCATCGGCAGCCGCACCCCGGTCGCCTTGCGCATCGACGCGATGAGCTGCACCGCGACGAGGGAGTTGCCGCCGAGGGCGAAGAAGTCGTCGTCCACGCCGACCACCGGCACGCCGAGGCCGTCGCGCCACACCTGGGCGATGGTGGCCTCCAGCTCGGTGCGCGGCGCGGCCGACGCGCCGGCCTGCGCCGTGGCCGTCGACACCGCCGGGTCGGCCTCCGACTCCAGGCTTCCGGTGGTGACCCGGGCGGCGCGGGCCCGGATGTCGGCCACCGACCGGGTGGTGATCACCACCTGGGCGCCGAGGCCGGCGGTGAGGCTGCGGCGGAACGCCTCCGCGCCGTCGACCGGGCGGATGTCCTCGCTGGGCGCGCCCGCCGCCGGTGCGTCGGCGTCGGCGGTCCTGCCGTCGGCGGCGAGCCCGCCGGTGACCGCCGCCGCGTCGACCCGGCGCAGCACGAAGTCGCTGATCGAGACCAGTTCCCGCCCGTCCGGGTCGGTGAGGGTCAGGTCGGCGGAGACGACCTCGTCGGTGCCGCCGTCGCGGTGGCGCAGGTGGCTGTAAAGCCGCGCGGGCAGCGGCCCGCGCACCACGATCCGCCCGTACGACAGCGGCAGGTAGGTGCCGGAGCCCTGGCCCCGGCCGAACGCGGTGGCCACGTCCAGCAGGGCCGGGTGCAGGCCCCACGCGCCGAGGTCGGCGGCGGCCTCGGCGGGCGCCTCCACCAGCGCCAGCTCCTCGCCGTCGGCGAGGTGGTGCGCGGTCAGCGACCGCCAGCGCGGCCCGAAGGTGAGCATGCTGGCGCGGCCCCGGCCGAACGACGCGTCGTCGTCGACCCGGCGGGAGCGGGCGGCCACCGCCGCCACGTCGGCCGCCGCCGGGGCGGGCTCGGTGGTCCAGCCGGCCGCGCCGCGCACGTGGGTGCGCAGCACCCCGGCGGCGAGGCTCTGCACCACGAACTCCGTGGCACCGTCCTCGGCGGCGGTGAGCGCCACCCGGTACTGGGCGATCGTGCCGTCGGGCACCGAGAACGGCTCCAGGAACACCACGTCGCGCAGCTCCACCGCCGCGTCGGGGCCGGGGGCCGCGACGGCGGCGGCCACGGCGGCGCGCACCGACTCCAGGTGGGCGGTGCCCGGCACCACCGGCACCCCGCCGATGCGGTGCTCGTCGAGCAGCCAGTGGGTCGCGGCGGAGACCAGCCCGTGCAGCACCGTGCCCTCCGGGCCGGTCACCCGCGCGGTGAGCACCGGGTGGTCGACCGTGGCGGTGACGGTGTCCCGGGTCACCGCCCGGAACCCGGCCGGCGCGGTGCTCTCCGCCGCCATGCCGACCTCGGCCCAGCCGCCCCAGTTCTGCGACACCACCGGCGCGGCCCAGCCGGCGCGAGCGCGGGCGTGCGCGTCGAGGAAGTTGTTGGCCGCGCAGTAGTCGACCTGTCCGAAGCCGCCGATCACGGCGGTGATCGAGGAGCAGAGCACCACGAAGTCCAGCGGCAGGTCGCCGAAGACCTGGGCCAGGGCGAGGGTGCCGGCGAGCTTCGGGGCGAGCACCCGGTCCGCCTCGGCGCGGTCCTTCACCTCGGCCATGCCGCCGCCGGGCAGGCCGGCGGCGTGCACGATCCCGTCGATCCCGCCGAACTCGGTCTCGGCGGCAGCCCGGACCCGGCGCAGGTCGGCCGGGTCGGTGACGTCGGCGGCGAGGACCAGCACCGACGCGCCGGCGGCCTCCATCCGGCGGATCGCGGCGATGGCCCGGCCCGCCCGGTCGTCCGCGCCGTGCACGGCGAGGTGGTCGTCCCACCGCTCGCGCGGCGGCAGGCCCGAGCGGGCCAGCAGCACCAGCTTCGCCTTCGCGCGGGCGGCGAAGTCCTCGGCGAGGGTGATGCCGATGCCGCCGAGGCCGCCGGTGATGACGTACCGGCCGCCGTCGCGCAGCGCGCCCGGCTCGGCCTCCGCGTCGACCGTCACCTGCTCGTGGCCGGTGACCCAGCGGCGGGAGCCGCGCAGCGCCACCTGCGGGTGCTCCGGGTCGACCGGGCGGCGCAGCTCGGCGACCAGGGCGTCCGCGCCGGTCGCGGCGGGGTCGGCGTCGAGCAGCCGCACCGTCAGCCCGGGCAGCTCCACCGGCAGGACCCGGGCCAGGCCGGCGAGGGTGGCGTGCTCGGGGCGGGTCAGGTCCGCACCGGTCACGTCGCCGATGCCGGCGGTCACCAGGTCCAGGGCCAGCGGGCGCTCGTCGCCGGTGCGGCCGGCCCCGGCGAGGGCCTGCACCAGGTGCAGGGCGCTGAAGAAGCCCCGGTCCTGGGCGGCGAGGGTGGCGGCGATGTCGGTGCCGGCAGGCTCGCCGTCGAGGGCGAGGGCATGCACCAGCCGCCCCGGCAGGTCGTCGCCGAGGGCGGCGACCAGCGCGTCGAAGTCCTCCCGCGCGGCGGGGCGCAGCGTGAAGCTGCCGGTCCCCGTGCCGGCCGCGCCGGGGGCCTCGGAGGCGGCGGCGAACGCGTCGCCGGGGCGTACCACGACGGGGTCGGCGCCCGCGGCGCGCAGGCCGGCGACGAGCGCCTCCCCGCGCGGGCCGTCGGCCAGCACCAGGCACCGGCCGAGCGGCGCGGTGGCCGGCGCGGGCGCGGCCTGGCGCCACACCGGCACGGCGAACCACTGCGGCAGCGGCCGGGGGCCCGTCTCGGCGGGCGCGGCGGCTGCCGCCTCCACCGGGTCCGGGTCGACCCAGTAGCGGCGGCGCTCGAACGGGTACGTCGGCAGCGGCACCCGCCGGGCCGCCGGGTCGGAGCCGGTGCGCACCGGCAGGCCGGCGCACCACAGCGCCCCGGCGGTGGCCAGCAGCGTCGCCAGGTCGCCAGCCGGCTCCCCCGGGCCCGGGAGGCTGCCCAGCGGCACCAGGGCCCGCTGCTGCGTCGAGCCCTTGGCGACCTGCATCCGGGCCAGGTTGGCCAGTTGCCGGCCGGGGCCGCACTCGACCAGGGCCCAGGTGCCCTCGGCGAGCACGGCGGCCACCGCGTCGCCGAAGCGCACCGGCTGGCGCAAATGCGCCGCCCAGTACGCCGGGTCGGTGGCCTGCGCGTCGGTGATCCAGGTGCCGGAGACGTTCGACACGAACGGGACGCGCGGCGCGCGCAGCGCCACGGCGGCCATCAGCGCGGTGAACTCGGCAAGGATCGGCTCCATCATCGGCGAGTGGAACGCGTGCGAGGTGCGCAGCGCCTTGCTCTTGACCTTGCGGGTGGCCTTCAGCGTCTCCGCGAACGCGGCCACCGCGTCGGCCTCGCCGGCCACCACGCAGGTGCCCGGCCCGTTGACCGTGGCGATCGACACGCCCTCGGGCAGCAGCCCGGCGACCACCGACTCGTCCAGCGGCACGGCCAGCATCGACCCGGCCGGCAGGGACTGCATGAGCCGGCCCCGGGCGGCCACCACCTTCAGCGCGTCGGGCAGGTCGAGCACCCCGGCGACGGTCGCGGCGACGTACTCGCCGATGGAGTGCCCGACCATCGCCGCCGGCCGCACGCCGAAGCGCTGCCAGGTGACGGCCAGGGCGTACTCCACGACGAACAGGGCGGGCTGGGTGTAGCGGGTCTGCGCCAGCAGCTCGGCCGCCTCCGGGTGCCGGCCGAGGATCACCTCCCGCAGGTCCAGGCCCAGCTCGGGGCGGAGCAGCTCGGCGCACTCGTCGACCACGGCCGCGTAGGCGGGCTCCTCGGCGTAGAGCTGCGCGCCCATCCCGACGAACTGGGAACCCTGGCCGGAGAAGAGGAAACCCACCTTCGGGGCGGGCCCGTCGGTCACCCCGCGCGTCGCGCGCCGGGGGTTGCGCAGCGCGGCGACCGCGTCGGGCAGGTCGGTGGCGGCCACGGCGAGGCGGTGGGCGTACTGCTGGCGGCCCACCCGCAGGGTGTGCGCGACGTCGGCGAGGTGCGCGGCCCCGCCGTCGGGGTTGCCGGCGAGGTGCTCGGCGAGCCGGTCCACGGCGGCGTCGAGGGCGGTGGCGGTCTTCGCCGAGACGTGCAGCAGCTGCGCCGGGCGCACCCGCCGGTCGACCGGCTGCGCCGGCGGGGCCTCCTGGAGCACCACGTGGGCGTTGGTGCCGCCGATGCCGAAGGAGCTGACCCCGGCGCGGCGCGGCGCGCCGTCGGTGTCCCACTTGGTGAGGGTGTTCGCCACGTAGAACGGGGTGTCGGCGAACTCGATCGCCGGGTTCGGGGTCTCGTAGTTGATCGTCGGCGGGATCAGCCCGTGCTCCATCGCCAGCACCGTCTTGATCACGCTGACGATGCCGGAGGGCTGGCTGAGGTGGCCGATGTTGGACTTGACCGACCCGATGCCGCACCAGCCCCGGTCGTCGGTGTCCTTCGTGTAGACCGCCGACAGGGCGGCCACCTCGATCGGGTCGCCCATCGCGGTGCCGGTGCCGTGCGCCTCGACGTAGCTGATGGTGCGCGGGTCGACCCCGGCCATCCCGACGGCCTGGGCGACGGCCTCCATCTGCCCGTCCACGCTGGGCGCGGTGAAGCCGACCTTGCCGGCCCCGTCGTTGTTGATGGCGTTGCCGAGCACCACGGCCCGGATGTGGTCGCCGTCGGCGATCGCGTCGGAGAGCCGCTTGAGCAGCGTCACCCCCACGCCGCTGCCCCACACGGTGCCGTTCGCGGCGGCGTCGAACGGCCGGCACCGCCCGTCGGGGGAGGTGAAGCCGTCCATGCCGAGGTAGCCCGCCTGCGGCAGCTCGATGTTGACGCCGCCGGCCAGGGCCATGTCGCACTCGCCGTTGCGCAGCGCCTCGCACGCCAGGTGGAACGCGACAAGCGACGTGGAGCAGGCGGTGTGCACGGTCAGGCTCGGCCCCCGCAGGTCCAGCCGGTACGACACGTTCGTCGCCACGTAGTTCGGCGAGTTGCTGGTGGCGATGGAGACGGCGCTGTGCGGGTTGCCGCCGACCTTTTTGTTGCGCAGCACGTTGCGGTTGAGGTACGACGCCGCGCCGGTGCCCGCGTAGACGCCGACGGCGCCGTCGTAGCGGGCCGGGTCGTAGCCGGCGTCCTGGAGCGCGGTGTAGCAGGTCTCCAGGAACAGCCGGTGCTGCGGGTCGGTGACCTCGGCCTCCCGGGCGGTCATCCCGAACAGGCCGGCGTCGAACTCGTCGTAGCCGTCGACGAGCGGGGCGCGGCTGACCCAGCCCGGGTCGTCGACCTCCTCGGGCGACACCCCACGGGCGATCTGCTCCTCGCGGGTCAGCTCGGTCACCGACTCGACGCCGTCGACGAGGTTGCGCCAGAACTCGTGCACGTCGGCCGCGCCGGGCAGCCGGGCGGCCAGCCCGACGATCGCGATCGGCTCGATGCCGTCGTCGGCGGGGTGGTCGGTGTCGATCGCGTTGTCCATCAGGTCGTCCTTCATGCGGTGCCGCCGGGGCGGCGGGGAGGGATACGTCGGGCGCGGCTGCGGCGGGCGGCGGCCCGCAGCGCGGCGCGGGCCAGCTCCGGCCGGTCCGCCGCGCCGTCGAGGTGCGCGGCGAGGGCCCGGACGGTGGGGTGGCGGAACAGGTCGAGCATCGCGATCGACCGGCCGGTGGCGGCGGTCAGCCGGGCGTGCACGGCGGCCAGGGCGAGCGAGTGCCCGCCGATGTCGAAGAAGTTGTCGGTCACGCCGACGCGGTCGCGGCCGAGGACCTCCCGCCAGATGCCGGCGACCAGCTCCTCGGTGTCGGTGAGCGCGTCGGGCCCCGCCGGCAGCGCCACCGGCCGGGCGGGCTCGGCGGACGCGGCGACGGTCATCGCGCCGAGCCCGGCGGTGCGCACCGTCGGCCGGGGCAGCTCGGCGGCCACCTCCCCGGCCGGGGACTGCGGCGCGGCGGCCAGCGCGCCGACGAGGGCGGCCAGGTCGGCCAGCAGCGCCTCGACGCGGTCGGCGTCGAACAGGTCGGGGTTGAACACCACCTCGACGCCGAGCCGGCCCGGCCCGTCCGCCCCGGCGACCGCCCGCTCCACCACGTAGACGGTGAGGTCGAACGGCGAGCCCGGCTTCGGCACCGGCACCGGCCCGCCGGCCAGCCCGGGCAACGCCAACCGGGGCTCGGCGAAGTTGAGCACGTTGAACAGCACCTGCACCAGCGGGGCGCGGGAGGTGTCCCGGCCCACGCCGAGGGCCTCCACGATCCGCTCCAGCGGCGCGCCGGGGTGGGCGGTGGCGTCGTGCAGCTCGGCGGCGCACCGGTCGACCAGCTCGGCGAAGCTCGCCCCGGCCGTGCGGACCCGCACCGGGACGGTGTCGATGAAGAACCCGACGACGTCGTCGAACGCGGCCAGCCGCCGGTCGGCGACGATCGCGCCGACGACGTGGTCGTCGCCGCCGGTGAGCCGGGTCAGCAGCTCGCCGAACCCGGCCAGCAGCACCGCCGCCACGGTCGTCGAGCGGCGCTCGGCCAGCGCCCGCACCGCCCGGTCGGCCCCGGCGGAGAACGTGACGGCGGCCTCCACCCCGGCGTACGTCTGCACGGCGGGGCGGGGCCGGTCGCGGGGCAGCTCCAGCACGGTCGGCGCGCCGGCCAGGTGCGCGGTCCACCAGGCGAGGTCGGCGTCGCCCCGGCGGCGGTCCCGCTCGGCCCGCCACACGGCGTAGTCGGCGTAGCGGGCCGCCGGGGCGGGCAGCGTCGCCTCGGCGCCGGCCACCGCGCGGGCGTACGCGACGGCGAGGTCGGCGTAGAACACCGCCTCGGACCAGCCGTCGAACACGGCGTGGTGCCAGGTGACGGCGAGCACGTGCTCGGCCGGGCCGAGCCGGTAGACGGTCACCTGCCAGGGCGGGCCGGTGGCCAGGTCGAACGCGTGGGCCGCCCCGTCGGCGAGCATCCGGGCCAGCTCGGCGTCGGGGTCGTCGCCGCCGGTCAGGTCCACCACGGGCACCGCCACGTCGGTGGGCTCCGCGCAGACCGCGTAGGGCACCCCGGCGGTCTGCGGGATGCGCCAGCGCAGCACGTCGTGCCGCTCGGCCACCGCCCGCAGGGCCGCGCCGAGGGCCGGCACGTCCAGCTCGCCGCGCAGCCGGTGGGCCACCGCGATGTTGTACGGCGCGCTGCTCGGCGCGAGCTGGTCGACGAACCACAGCCGCCGCTGCGGCGGGGACAGCGTCGGCGGGTTGCCGGTGGTCAGCCCGTCCCCGGCGTCAGGGGCGGCGGCGGTGATCCGCTGCACCAGGCCGGCGAGGGTGCGGCCGGCGAACACGTCCCGGGTGTCCACGGCGCGGCCGAGCTCGGCGCGCAGCGCCGCCACCAGCCGCATCGCGGCGATGGAGTTGCCACCGGCGGCAAGGAAGTCGGTGTCGGGGCCGGGAGCCGCGCCGAGCAGCCGCGCCCACACCCGGGCCACCGCCCGGGTGACCGGGTCGCCGCCGGCCGGGCCGTCGACGTCGGCGGGCCCGGGCGCGGACCGGGCGGCGGCAGCCAGGGCCCGCAGCGCCGGCCGGTCCAGCTTCCCGGTGGTCGGGCTGACCGGCAGCTCCGCCAGGCGCAGCACCCGGGCGGGGCGCATCGCGGCGGTCAGCCTCGGCTCGGCGTACGCGCGCAGCGCCGCGTCGTCGGGGGCGTCGGCGGGGGTGAGGAACGCGACCAGCTCGGCACCGGCAGGTCCGTCGACGGCCTCCGCCACCACCCGGTCGACGCCGGGCAGCCCGGCGAGGACGGCCTCGACCTCGCCCAGCTCGATGCGCTGCCCCCTGATCTTCACCTGCCGGTCGGCCCGGCCGAGGTAGACGATCCGCCCGTCGGGGGCCTGGGTGACCAGGTCGCCGGTGCGGTACAGCCGCTCGCCGGGCAGGCCGGAGAACGGGTCGGGCACGAACCGCTCGGCGGTCAGGCCGGGCCGGTTGAGGTATCCGTCGGCCAGGCCGGGGCCGCCGATCAGCAGCTCGCCGGTCTCGCCGGGCGGCACGGGGCGCAGGTCGGCGTCGACGACGTACGCCCGGTGGTTGGGCAGCGGCCGGCCGATCGGCACCGGGTCGGTCTCGGCGGCGGTCAGCTCGGCGGTGACGGCCAGCACGGTGGTCTCGGTGGGGCCGTAGCCATTGACGAAACGCCGGCCGGGGGCCCAGCGGGCGGCCAGCTCGGCGGGCACGGCCTCGCCGCCGCAGAGCACGGTGCGCCAGCCGGGCAGCTCGGCCGGGTCCAGCATGGACAGCACGGTCGGGGTGATGAAGCCCCAGTTGACCTCGTGGGCGGCGACGAACCGGGCCAGCCGCGCCGGGTCGGACCGGTCGTCGACGCCGACGAGCTGCACCGTGCCGCCGAGCAGCAGCGGCACGAACAGGTCCATCGTGGCGGCGTCGAAGCCGAGGGAGGCGATGCCGAGGCTGCGCACCGACGCGTCCGCGCCGGTCAGGGCCGCGCAGCCGGTGACGAACTCGACGACGTTGCGGTGGGTGGTGAGCACGCCCTTGGGCCGGCCGGTGGAGCCGGAGGTGAACAGCACGTACGCGGGGTCGCCGGGCCGGGCCGGGCAGGGGGCCAGCGGCGCGGGGCCGGGCAGCCCGAGCGCCGTCACGCCGGGAACGTCCCCGAACTCGGCCTCGGCGGCGTCGCCGACGACGACGCGCACCCCGGCGTCGGCGGCGATCTCCCGCAGCCGGCGGCGGGGGCCGCCGGGCTCCAGCGGCACGTAGCACGCGCCGGCGAGCAGCACGCCGAGAACCGTCACCACCAGGTCCGGCCGGCGGTGCCCGCACACCCCGACCCGGCTGTGCCGGCCGACGCCGCGCTCGCGCAGCGCGGCGGCCACCCCGGCGGCCCGGCCGACCAGCTCCCGGTAGGTGAGCCGCTCGTCCCACTGCCGCACCGCCACCGCGCCGGGGGTCCGCGCGGCCTGCGCGGCGACCAGCTCGGCGACCGTCGCGTCGGGCCACGGCAGCGGCTCGCCGTGCGCGGCGCTGATGGACAGGATGTCGGTCACCCGTGTTCCCCCCGGTAGGTGGCTGGATCGGTGATCTGCAGGCGCAGCTCGCTGACGTAGCCGCGCCCGGCGGCGTCGGCCACCCAGGCGTCGGCGGGGGCCGGCAGCAGCTCGCTGACGGTGAGCGTGACGGCCGGGTCGGTGCGGGCGGCGGCGTCGGCCATGGCGCACAGCGACTGGGCGTACAGCGGGCCGGTGAGGTCGACGTAGCAGGGCTTGACCTCGGTGCCGACCTTCACGAAGACCCGCTCGGGCAGGCCGAGGCGGGCCCGCCAGCGGCGCACCGCGAGGTAGCGCGCGGACTCGCCGGCGGCCCCGGCCAGGCCGCTGTCGGCGACCGTGGTGCGCCAGGTGCGCCGGGCCACCACCAGCCGGTCGATGGTGATCCGGGGCGTCGTCGGCGCGGGGGCGAGCAGCTTGAAGCTGTCCAGCAGCAGCGCGCCGAGGAGGTTGGCGAACACCTCGACCAGCGGCCAGCGGGCCCCGTCGGGCAGCACCGCGACGAGCCGGCCGGCGACGGACTCGACCCGTACGGCGCTCGCGGCGACCAGGTCGGTGACGTCCGCGCCCCGGGCCGTGTCGACGCCGACCTGCCGGTCGGCCGGGCCCCGCAGGTGCCAGGTGGTGCGGGTGGTCTGCCGGGGGAACCCGACCGGCGGCAGCAGCCGCAGCCGGGCCGGGCCCAGGTCGGCGTCCACGGCGGCGCGCAGCGCGGCCGGGTCGGGGTGGAACGGGGCGAACACGGCGCTGTCGAACGGCGTGGTCGCCGGGTGCAGCTCGCCCAGGACGAGCTGGAACTCCCCGGCGTTGAGCGCGTCGACGCCGGCCGCGGCGACCTGCACGTCGGGGCTGTGCACGCGGGCGGTGGGCCAGCCCGGCGCGGCGGCGGGGAACAGCGCCTCGGCCGGCCCGGCCAGGTCGGCGCTGCGCAGCCGCAGCTCCGGTTGGTCGGCGGCGACGTCGGCGAGCCCGAACAGCTCGGCCCAGCGGGCGGTGAAGCCGGCGCTGGCCACGGCGACGGGGCCGTCCGGGGCGAGGATGAGCCCCTGCGCGAGGGACCACATGTCGGCCAGCCGCACCGGCCCGTCGGCGGCCAGCTCGGCGTGCAGCTCGCCGAGGACCCGCTCGCAGGCCGCGCCGATCTCGGCGGTCAGCCAGCGGGCGGCCCGCAGCACGATCGCCAGGGGCGCGGCGAGGGCGTCGAGGACGGCCGACCCGACGGCGAACTCCAGGTTCCGCGTCGTCTCCTCGTAGACGACGGTGCGGCCCGTGTACATCTGCCCGCCGTGCCGGGTCGCCGGCTCCCCGGTGGCGGCGGTGAACGCGGCGTTGAGGGCGGCGAGGGCGGCGGCGAGCCGGTCGGGGTCGCCGGCGGCGGCGGCCACGGCGTCGCGGGCGGCGGTGAGCCGGTCGAGGCCGGCGGCCAGGTCGGCGCGCAGCTCCGGGTCGCCGACGGCGGCGATCCGCGCGGCGAGCACCCGCACCGCCCGCGGGTTGTTGGGCAGGCCGGCGTCCCAGGTCAGCAGGCCCCGCTCGACGAGCCGGTCGAGCAGCAGGTAGCCGTCGTCGGCGCGGCGCAGGCCGGCGTCGCCGTCGGCGCACAGCCGCGCCACGATCTCCCGGGCGGGGGTGCGGCCGTCGCAGCCGGCGAGCAGCCGGGCCTCCACGGCGGTCAGCTCCACCGCCGGGGCCAGCGGCGGGCACAGCCGGCGGCCGTCGAGCCGCAGGTGGGGCGGCAGCACCGGGGCCCACCAGCGGCGTACCGCCGGGTCGGCGGCGAGCCGGTCGGCGTACGCGGCGAGCGCCCACGCCTCCAGGTGCACCTCGCGGCGGGCGACCAGCCCCGGGCCGGGGGTCAGCCGGGTGTGCGGGGTGTCCGGGTCGAAGGTGCCCCAGCAGACCGGGCCGAAGAAGCCGATGGTCTCGGCCTTGCCGCAGTAGCGCTGCCAATAGCGCAGCACCGCGATCTCCCGCTTGCGGCGGGGCTTGTTGCGCACGGCCGGGTCGGTGCGCAGCAGCCCGTCGAGGGCGACGAGCATCTCCGGGTTCTGCCAGGTAACCGCCTCCCGCACTCCCGGGTCGGCGCAGATCCCGGCGAGCGCGGCGGAGGAGCGGGCCAGGGCGGCGGCCAGCTCCTTGTCGTACCCCTCGGTGGTGGCCTCGCCGGCCAGCAGCGCGTCGGCCGCCGCGGCGGCCTCGGGCGCGGCGAGCAGGTCGAGGCCGGCGGCGGGGAACCCGGCGGTACGCAGCAGCACGTCCCGCCACACCGACCAGCCGGTGTCGCCGAGTGGCAGCAGGTGGCTCACGGCGCGGCCCGCCACTGGTCGTCGACGATGTGCAGCCGCAGCTCGCTGAAGTAGCGGCGGCCGGCGGCGTCGGGCACCCACGCGTCCTCGGGTGTCGGCAGCATCTCGCTGACGGTCAGCGACACCGCGTCGCCGCCGTCGGTGCGGGCGGCCCGCACCATCGCGGCGAACATGGCGGCGTACGCGGGGCTGGACAGGTCGACGAAGCAGGGCTTGGTCTCGGTGCCGAGCTTGACGTAGACCCGCTCGGGCAGGCCGAGGTCACGCCGCCAGCGGCGCACGGCGAGGAACCGGTCCCGCTCGGCGGTGACGTCGGCCAGGCCGCTCTCCCCCACTGTGGTACGCCACGTCTGCCGGGCCACCACCAGCCGGTCCAGCGTGATCCGGGGCGTGTACGGGGCGGCGGCGACCAGCTTGAACCCGTCGACGGCGTGGGCGCTGAGCAGCCCGGCGAACACCTCGGTCAGCGGCCAGCGCGCCCCGTCGCGGGCGGTGACGACGAGCCGGCCGTCCTCGTCGGAGACGGTGAGGTCGACGGTGGGCAGCACCCGGTCGGGGTCGACACCGGGGGCGGGCAGGAACGCGAGCTGTCGGTCGGTGGGGCCGGTCAGCGCCTCGGCGGTGCGGCTGGTGCGCCGGGGCCAGTCGGCGGGGAACAGCAGCCGGATCCGGTGCTCGCCGAGGTCGGCGGCGAGCGCCGCGCGCAGCCGCGCCACGTCCGGATGGGACGGGGTGAACACCTGGCAGTCGAAGGACGGCCAGGCGGCGTGCAGCTCGCCGAGCACGGCGGTGTAGTCGCCCCGGGCGAGGGCGTCGGCGTCGGCGGCGCAGAGCTGGAGGTCGGGGCTGTGCAGCCGGCCGCTGGTCCAGTCGCTGGGCCGGTCGGGGAACACCTGCGCGACCCGGTCGGCCAGGTCGGCGACGGCCAGCCGCACCTCGGTGGCGCCCTCGGGCAGGTCGGCGAGGCCGAACAGGCCCGCCCAGCGGGCGGCGAACTCGGCGGCGACGGCGTCGACGGGCCGCTCGCCGGCGCCCCAGAACAGGCCCTGCACGAGGAACCACAGGTCGGCCAGACCGACGGGGCCGTCCCCGGCGTCGGCGCGCAGCTCGTCGTAGAGGTCGCGGAACGTCGCCCCGTACGCCTGCTCCAGCTCGCCGGCCAGCCACCGGGCGGCCCGCAGCAGCACGGCGAGGGGTGCGGCGAGGTCGGCCAGCAGCGGCGCGCCGAAGCTCACGTCGAGGTCGCGGGCGGTATCCTCGTAGCAGAGGGTGCGGCCGGCGTACATCTGGCCGGCGCGGCGGCGGGCGGGCTGGCCGGTCAGCTCGGTGAACGTGGCGTCGAGCCGGTCGAGGGCGGCGCGCAGCCGGTCGGGGTCGCCGGCGGCGTCGGCCACCTCGTCGCGGGCGGCGCGCAGGCGGTCGAGGCCGGCGCGGGCGGCGAGCCGGGCCGGCTCGTCGCCGATGGCGTCGATGCGGGCCGCGAGGGCCGCCTCGGCGTCGGGTGCGACGGGCAGGTTGGCGTCCCAGGTGATCAGCTCCCGCTCGACGAGGCGGTCGAGCAGGGCGTACCCGTCGTCGGGGCGGCGCAGCCCGATCGCCGGGTCGGCGACCAGGTCGCGGGCGCTGCGGTGGCCGTCGGCGGCGGCGAGCAGGGCCGCCTCGACGGGGGTGAGGGTGACCGGCGGTCGGCCGGGGCGCAGCACCGACCGGTCGCGCAGGCTCAGGTGCGGCTGGAGCAGCGGCGGCCACCACTGCCGCACGGCCAGGTCCGCGCCGACGCGGTCGGCGTACGCGGACAGCGCCCACGACTCGAACCACACCCAGCGCCGCCGGGTCAGGGCCGGGCCGGGGCGCACCCGCGCGGTGTCGGCCTGCCCGGGGTCGAGGGTGACCCAGCAGCTCGGGCCGAAGAACCCGACGGTCTCGTTCTTGCCGCAGTAGCGCTGCCAGTACTTCAGCAGGGCCCGCTCGCGGTCGCGGCGGCGCACGTTGCGGGGCGCGTCGGCGTCGGCGCGGGCCAGCCCGTCGAGGGCGAGCAGGGCGTTGCGGTTCTGCCAGGTGACGGCCTCGCGCAGCAGCGGGTCGGCGGCCAGCTCGTTGAGCCGGCCGGCGGCGGCGGTGAGCGCCTCGGCGAACTCCTTGTCGAACCGTTCCGCGCCGTCGCCGGTGGCGAGGAGGTCGTCGGCCGCCGCGGCGGCCTGCGGCGCGGACAGCACGGTGAGCCCGTCGGCGGGGAACCCGGTGGTACGCAGGATCGCGTCGCGCCACACCGACCAGCCGGTGTCGCCCAGCGGCACCCGGTGCGCGCCGGCCTCGTCGGCCCCGTCCCCCGTCGTGGCGGTCGCCTGCTCCGCCGGGCCGTCCGGGGCCGGCACGGTCCCGTGTGCGCCGGCGACCCGGACGGCGGCGGCGCCCCGCAGGGCGTCGGTGAGGTCGGCGCGGATCGCGGCGACCAGCTCGGGCAGGCGCTCGTGCAGGAAGAAGTGCCCGCCGTCGATCTCGTGCAGGGTGAACCCGGCGGCGGTGTGCCGCTCCCAGGCGGCGTTCTGCGCGGGGCTGACCGCCCGGTCGGACCGGCCGCTGAACGCGACCACCGGCACCGGCAGCGGCTCGCCCGGGACGTACCGGTAGCTGTCGACCCGGCCGAAGTCGGCGCGCAGCAGCGGCAGCAGCAGCTCCACCAGCTCGGGGTGGGCCAGCACCTCCGGCGGCAGCCCGCCGCCGTCGCCGAGGCGGCGCAGCAGCTCCTCGTCGTCCACCGTGGACAGCCCGTCGAACAGGCTCGCGTCGTCGACGTGCGGGGCGCGCGCCCCGCCAACGTACAGCCGCAGCGGCAGCGGCCCGCCGGTGCGGCGCAGCTCGCGGACCACCTCGAAGCCGACCCGCCCGCCCATCGAGTGGCCGTAGATCGCGTACGGGCGGTCGACCCGCCCGGCGATCGCGGCGGCGACGTCGGGGACGGTGAAGTTCGGGTCCTCGCTGATCCGGTTCTCCCGCCCGGGAAGCTGCACCGGCAGCACCTCGACGTCCGCGCCGAAGGCCCGCTGCCAGTCGCGGAACGCGCTGGCCCCGGCCCCGGCGTAGGGCAGGCAGAACAACCGCACCGGCGCCTGGGGTCGGCTTCCGGCGGAGAGGAACCAGTTCACCGCGCGCCTTTCTGAGGGGGGTCGATCCAGTGCCGCTGACGTTGGAAGGGGTACGTGGGCAGCCCGGTGCGCCGCACGCCGCCCTCGGGGTGCAGGGCCGCCCAGTCGACGTCGCGGCCGGCGACCCAGTCGAGGGCCACGTCCCGCAGCTCGCCGTCCGGTCCGGCGACCCGGGCGTCGGCGGCGGGCAGCTCGGCCGGCCCGGCGGCGGGCAGCTCGGCCGGGCCGGCGGCGGCGGGCAGCTCGTCCAAGCCGACGGAGTCGAGCAGCTCGTCCAGGCCGGCGAGGGCGGCGGCGAGGTCGGTGGCGACGACCGCCGCCCGGCAGCCGAACTCCCGGCGGCCCAACGCGAGGGTGGCGGCCACCTCGGCCAACGCCGGGGACGCCCCGGCCAGGTGCTGCCGCAGCCGGCGCAGCGCCGCCCGCAGCGCCACGGGGGTACGCGCCGACACCGGCAGCAGGTGCGCGACCGCGTCCGGGGCGGCGGCTGCATCGGGGTCCCCGGCGTCGACGGGGGGCGGCTGCTCGACGACGACGTGGGCGTTGGTGCCGCCGAGCCCGAACGAGCTGACCCCGGCCACCCGGCGGGCGGCCTGCGGCCAGTCCCGGGCCTTCGTCGGCACGTAGAACGGGCCGCCGGCCAGGTCGATCTCGGGGTGCGGGCGGGTGAAGTGCAGGTTCGGCGGGATGACACCGTGCTGGACGGCGAGCACCGCCTTGATCAGGCCGGCGATGCCGGCGGCGGCGTCGAGGTGGCCGATGTTGGTCTTCACCGAGCCGAGCGCGCAGCTCTCGGCGGGCGCGGCGCCCCCGTACACCTCGTGCAGGGCGGCGACCTCCAGGGCGTCGCCGAGCGGCGTGCCGCTGCCGTGCGCCTCGATGAGGCGTACCTCGCCGGGGTCGACCTCGGCGGCGGCGAGCGCGCCGGCCACGGCGGCGGCCTGCCCCGACGGCCCCGGGACCGCGAAGCCGGCCCGGTCCGCGCCGTCGTTGCTGACCGCCCAGCCGGGCAGCACCGCGTAGATCCGGTCCCCGTCGGCCTGCGCGTCGGCGAGCCGGCGCAGCGCGACGACCCCGACGCCGGAGCCGAAGCCGGAGCCGTTGGCGGCCTCGTCGAAGGCGCGGCACCGCCCGTCCGGGGACGCCATGCCGCCGGGGGTGTGCCGGTAGCGGGGCCAGGTCACGTTGACCCCGCCGGCCAGGGCGATGTCGCACTGGTAGTCGGCGAGACTCTGGGCGGCGACGCAGACCGCGACCAGCGAGCTGGAGCAGGCGCTCTGCACGGCCAGCGCCGGCCCGGTGAGCCCGAGGCGGTAGGCGACCTGGCCGGGCAGGTGGTCGGTGAACTGCCGGCCGACCAGCCGGGCCTCCCAGTCGTCGGGGTCGACATCGCCGACGACCGCCGGGTTGTCCATCAGGTGGAACAGGAAGTAGCGGTTGGCGGAGGTGGCGGCGTAGACGCCGACCAGGCCGGGGAACCGGGACGGGTCGTGCCCGGCGTCTTCGAGGGCCTCCCACGCCGTCTCCAGGAACAGCCGGTGCTGCGGGTCGGTGCGGGCGGCCTCCTGCGCGCCGAAGGCGAAGAAGTCGGCGTCGAAGTCGGCCACGCCGTCGAGCCGGCCGGCGGCCCGCACGTGCCGGGGGTCGGCGAGCAGCCGGGGGCCGATGCCCAGCGCGGCCAGCTCCTCGTCGGTGTGGTCGTGGATGGCGTCGACGCCGGCGCAGAGGTTCCACCAGAAGGTGGCGGGGTCGGGCGCGCCGGGGAAGCGGCCGGCGAGCCCGACGACGACGATCTCGTCGCCGGTGTACTCGCGGGCGGCCGTGGCCGGCGCGGCCGGCGCCGGCCCCACGGGCGCGCGGTCAGGCGCGGCCGGCGCGTCGACCAGGCGGGCCTGTGCCTCGATCGTCGGGTTCTCGAACAGCCGCAGCAGGGGCACCCGCACCCCGAACCGGGCGGCGAGCCGCTGCTGTACCACGCCGAGCAGCAGTGACTGGCCGCCGACGTCGAAGAAGCCGGCGGTGCGGGCGACCGCCTCGCGGCCCAGCACGGCGCACCAGATGTCGTGCACGGCCCGCTCGGTGGCGGTGGCCGGCGCCTGGTCGGCCGCCTCCGCTGCGGCGGTGGCTTCGGCGGCCGGGTCGGGCAGCGCCCGCTCGTCGATCTTGCCGGTGACGGTGAGCGGGAACTCGTCGACCACGACGACGGCCCGGGGCAGGGCGTAGTCCGGCAGCCGCCGGGCGAGGGCGGCGCGCAGGGCCGCCGGGTCGAGGACCCCGCCGGCCGGGCGGGCGTACGCGATCAGCTCGCCGCCGCGGGCGATCGCCCGGACCGCGCCGACGCCCGGGCAGGCGGCGAGGACGGCCTCGATCTCGGTCAGCTCGACGCGGAACCCGCGCACCTTGACCTGCCGGTCGAGCCGGCCGAGGCAGACGAGGTCGCCGCCGGGCAGCCGCGCCCCGAGGTCCCCGGTCCGGTACGACCACACCCCGTCGCCGTCGCGGGCGAACCGGTCGTCGGCGCGGTCGAGGTAACCGGGCGCGACGTGCCGCCCCCGCACGACGATCTCCCCGGTGGCGTTGGTGTCGGCGCTGTCGCCGGCGGCTTCGGCTGTGTCGGCGGCGACTTCGCCGGTCTCGGCGGTGGCCAGGTGCAGCTCGTAGCCGGGCAGCGCGCTGCCGATCGGCAGCGGGCCGGTGGCGGCCGGGTCGGCGTCGGCCAGCGGCAGCGCGTACCGGGCGGCGAACGTCATCTCGGTCGCGCCGTACCCGTTGACCAGCACGCAGCCCGGGGCGAACCGGTCCCGGCCCCGGGCGGCGTCGGCGTGGGTGGCCTGCTCGCCGCCGAGCAGCACCGCCCGGACGCTGGTGAGCCGCCGGTCGCCGAGGGCGTCGAGCAGGAACCGGTAGACGGTCGGGGTGGAGTGGTAGACGGTGACCCGGTGCCGGTCGAGCTGGTCGACGGCGTGGGCCAGCCCGTGCCGGCGCAGGTCGACGGGGACGACGGCGGCCCCGGTGAGCAGCGCCGGGTACAGGTCGGGGATGGCCGCGTCGAAGCTGAACGAGGCGAGCAGGCTGAGCCGGTCGTCGGGGCCGATGCCGAGGGTGGTGATCTGGTTGTCGACGACGTGGGCGAGGTTGCGGTGGGTCTGCCCGACGGCCTTCGGCAGCCCGGTCGAGCCGGAGGTGAACAGCACGTAGGCGAGGGCGTCGGGGTCGACCGGCACGGGGCGCAGCGGGGCGGGGGTGACCACGTCGGTGGTCAGCACGACGGTCCGAGAAGGGTCGACCGGTCCCTGGTGCTCGGGGCCGGGCCGGCCGGCGGCTTCCTGACCCTCGGCGCTTTCCTGGCGCTCGGCGGTCAGCCGGTCGGCCAGGTCCCGGTGCTCGGGCGCGGTCAGCACGGCGCGCACCCGCGCGGCGGCGAGCATGTGGCGCAGCCGGTCGGCGGGGAAGCCCGGATCCAGCGGCACGTACGCGGCCCCGGCGGCGAGCGCGCCGAGGATCGCGGCGACGGTGGGCGCGCCGTGCGGGGTCAGCAGGGCCACCCGGTCGCCGGGGCGGACCCCGGCGGCGGCGAGCAGCGCGGCGTGGCCGCCCGCCGAGGCGGCGAGGCTCGCGTAGCTGACCGATTGGCCGTCGCCGAGCAGGGCCGGTCGGTCGGCGAAAGTCGCCGAACGGTCAGCGAAACGATAAATGATGTTGTATATTTCCATGTCAGTGGGCGCGGGTCGTCGCCGCGCCGACGGGCGCGCAGCATCCAAGCATCGTGATCACGATCCCCCCCAGGACTTCACAATGGATGCAGCATAGGACTCGATGCCTGGGCGGCAAGATCATCAATCAGAGTCGGACCGAACAGCCGACGGACGCGACCCGGGACGGCCGGCAAGATTCACCCGATCATCCCCCTAGCGCGCACATGAGTTTCAGCTTAGGGATGTACCAGCAAGTAATCTTGCGGCCAAAGCACCTGGTGACCGTTGATTTTCCTATGTGGGCGGTCCTTAACGGCAGCTCAGGAAGGGCGATGCCGGGCGGGCCCGGACGCCTGTCATCGTACGCCGAAACGGGGCCCGGACGGGCCCCGCCGCATTCCGCGTCGGCCAAGCCCGCCGGCCTCTGCCCGTCGGGGCACCAAGGAGACCTCGGCCCCGAACCCTGGCCACCTCCGCGACACGACACGCCGACGCGATTCCACCGCAACCGGCCACCGAACGCCCACCCGGCGCCACCAGCCCCAAGCCACGCGCGCCCAGGCCGACGGGATCAGGGCCACCCCGGACACTCGTGCGCCCCCACCACCGCCACGCTGGGAGGCACCCGAACGCGATCGAGAGACCTAGGCACGAAACGGCCCCCAGAGGGACCGAAACCTACCAAGATCTATTGATACTCCACGGGTGTCGGCCGTCGGGTCGCGTCGTGTCGGCTCGACGCACGGGTTGGGGCGGAACTGGTCAGCCGACAGGACCGATCCGCTGGGCGAGATGCACGAACCCGGCCCAGGCGTCCGGCGCGAAGGTCAGCGTGCCGCCGTCACGGTCCTTCGTGTCCCGGACGAGAACGACACCAGGCAGGTTGTCGGCGACCTCGACACACGCACCGCCGTTGTTGCCGCTCCTCGTGCTCTTGCGCCACCGAGCCTGGCTCATGTCCATGATGCCGCTGCTTTCCTGATGAGTTCGAGGGACTGCGCCCGCGGCAGGGCGTCACCACAGATGCGAGCCCACCGCCGATCCAGCGTAGCAAGGTCAGCCGCCTGTTCGAGGATCTGCGCGTGGGCCTGACCATCCACGTGGAGGAGCCGCGCGCCGCCGTCCAGCTCGGCGAGGATGAACGGCCCACCGAGCCCGGCATACATGCCTACGTTTCCAGGAACGACATGGACTTGCACGAACGGCAGGGTCGCGCAGTCCGCCAGATGCTCGCACTGGTCGCGCATCATGGACCGGTCCCCGCCAGCCGTGCGCCTGAGCACCATCTCATCGATGACCGCGACCAGCAGCATAGGCGGGTCGCGGCGCAGGACCGCCTGGCGAGCCAGACGAGCGGCGACGAGTCGGTCGACCTCACCACTGGACAACGCCTCACCCGCGAGGGTGGCTCGCGCGTACGCCTCGGTCTGAAGTAGGCCCGGGACCCAGGCCAGCTCGAACCATCGCAGCGAGAGCGCCTCGCGCTCGACGTCGGCCCACCGCCGGAACCACGTCGGCTCGCGCCGCTTGCCGACCTCCGGCCACAACTCCGAGACTTCTCGCCCGAGCAGGGCGGCAGCCTTGGCCCGGTGGCGGGACTGCGGGACATGTCCGGGATTTGCCCACCGCCCTGCCGTCTTCGGATCCACACCTACCTGAGCTGCAAGGGCTTCGGCAGTCAGACCGGCAGTAGCCATCGCCTCGATAACCGCGTGGTTCATCCGGCTTCCTTTCTGGATTGTCCCGTGCACCTCGAATCCATCGAGCTACAGGGTGTATTTGTCTCACAACCCTCAGCAAACTGGTGTCAGGTCGGCGCCGGTCGGTCGACAAACGTCTCGACCCGTGTTCGCCGAGGGGGCCGTCCCGGCCCTAACGCACCAGCCGGGCGGGCGGCCCCCTCTCCACTACTCCACTGCCGACACGCACTGAGGGAGAGCCATGCACCACCGACGAGCACGTGACCGGGCGAGCCGCCTCGCGCACGGCGGCGCCGATGCGTCGCGTACCCCGATCGAGGGCCGGCGGAAGAACGGGGGCCGCTGGTGACGCCGGCGCTCGCGCTGGAGCGGCACTGCGCGGCCGGGCCCGCCTGGCGGTGCGAGGCCGACGGCGAGCCCTTCCCCTACTCCGCGTGGCGCAGCCTGCCCCTGGACGACCACCTGCGCGGCGCGCTGCTGGCGGGCTTCACGCTCTTCCTGGGCCCGGCGATCCGCGACCTGCGGGGGCGGCCCGAGGGCCCGACGCCGCCGCAGATCGTCCGGCGGTTCCTGTGGTTCCTGCCGCTGACCGACGAGGAGGCGCGGGCGACCGCGCTGCGGTACCGCTGATGTCGGGCGGCCCGCACCTGCCGATGCGTCCCCTCTGGCGGTGTCGCCGCTGCGGGGCCCCGTGGCCGTGCGGCCCGGCGCGGCTGTCGCTGCTCGTCGAGTACCAGGGCGACCGCACTGCCCTGCTGTTCTACCTGGCGCTGCTCATGCAGGAGGCGACGGCGCACCTGACGGAGCTGAACCCGGCGCGCCCGCCGGGCGACCTGACCAACCGCTTCCTGTCCTGGGTACGCGCGCCGCGACCGCCCTCCTGATCCCCCGTCCCGGGCCGGTCAGCGCCCCCGATCCGCGCCCCCGGATAACGGAGTCGACGGCGGGCCGCGCCGGTGGGAGCATCACCCCGTGGTACCACTGCGGATCATCAGAGGCGACGCCACCAGTCCGCAGGCCAAGGGGTCGAAGATCATCGCCCACGTGTGCAACGACATCGGCGGGTGGGGCAAGGGCTTCGTCCTGGCCGTCTCCCGCCGGTGGCCGGAGCCCGAACGCGCCTACCGGCGGTGGCACCGCGAGCGCTCCAGCAACGACTTCGGCCTCGGCGCCACCCAGTTGGTCCAGGTCCGGCCCGACACCTGGGTGGCCAACATGGTCGCCCAGCGCGGCGTCCGCACCGGCAGCAACGGGCCCCCGATCCGGTACGACGCCGTCGAGCGCTGCCTCGACGCCGTCGCCGCGCACGCCACGCGGCTCTCCGCCAGCGTCCACCTGCCGCGCATCGGCTGCGGCCTGGCCGGCGGCCGGTGGGAGCGCATCGAGCCCCTCGTCGTCGCGGCCCTGTGTGCACGCGACGTCACCACCACCGTCTACGACCACGACTGATCGGTGGCCGCCGGTCCGGACATGTCCGGGCGCCCAGCCATAATGCCCCCGTGTCGCATGCCGATCTCACGTTGTCCACCTGGTGGGGCCTGTCCGACGAGGCCGCGGCCCGCACCGCCGCCGCCATCGCGCGCAGCACCGGAACCCGCCTCACCGGCGTCGGGCCGCACTCGTACGGCGGCCGGGTCGGGCGGGTCGCGTTCTTCGACCGCGACGGCGCCGGCTACGCCCTCGTGCCGGGCGGCACCGTGCGGCTCGGGCACGACCCCGACCGCTTCGTTCCCGATGCCCGGATGCGCGCCGACTTCGCCCAGGCGAGCACGGAGTGGGCCCTCACCGAGCCGCTCGACCGTTTCCTGGCCGAGGTGACCTCGCCGCCGCGCCGCGTGTCGCTGCCGGCCCGCCTCGTCGCGGTCCGCTCCGTGGAGGCCGACGCGCTGCTGCCCGCCGACGACGAGGACGATCCCGAGGACGAGGGCGAGGACCAGACGGAGGACGAGGACCAGACCGAGGACGACGAGGACGGCCACGCGTGGCTGATGGCCGGGCTCGACCGCCTCGGGCTGCGACCGCCGACTCCCGACGAATGGGAGCACGCGTGCGGGGCCGGTGCCACCAGCCTGTTCCGGTGGGGCGACGGCTATCCCGAGGGCCCGCCCTACGGCACGGTGCCGCTCATCCAGGAGCCGAACCTGTTCGGCCTGGTCATCGGCGACGACCCGTACCGCGCCGAGTTCACCGCCGATCCGGCGGTCCTGTGCGGCGGCGACGGCGGCGCGGCGCTCTGCGGCGGCTACGGCAGCTTCCTGAGCTGGATCGTCCTCGCCACCGCCTACCGGGAGCGGGAGCTGGCGGCGACCGTGCGCGACGGCGGCCTGACCGGGGAGACGCCGGTGCGTCCCGTCGCGTCGATCCCCTGAGCCGGGCCGCCGTCCGGGGCGCGGGCTGTCGCCGCGCCCCGGCGCGCCGGGTCAGCCGGCGCAGCACTCGTCCGCGCCGGAGTCCACGGTGACCAGTGGCAGCGCGGTGAGCAGCCCGCCGGGCAGGCCGGTGGCCAGTCCCCGGGCGGCCGGCTGCGGGGCGGGGCCGCAGCAGCCCTGCCCGTCGACGGCGTCGGCCGGGTCGCTGCTGCACACCCCGGTCTCGGGCAGTTCCAGCCGCACGTCGCGGGCCGCCGCCCAGTCCCCGGCGAGGGCGGCGACGACCGAGCGGACCTGCTCGTAGCCGGTGGCCATGAGGAACGTCGGCGCGCGCCCGTAGCTCTTCATGCCGACCGCGTAGTAGCCGGGCTCGGGGTGGCTCAACTCGTCGACACCGTGCGGCGCGACGGTGCCGCAGGAGTGCTCGTCGGGGTCGATGAGCGGGGCGAGGGCCCGGGTCGCGCCGAGCACCGGGTCGAGGTCGAGGCGCAACTCGGCGGCGATGCCGTGGTCGGGGCGGAAGCCGGTGGCGGCGACGATCCGGTCGGCCGTCACCGCCTGCTGCCCGCCGTCGGGGCGGCGCACGGTGACGGTGACCCGGTCGCCGTCCGGGTCGAGGGCGGATACGGAGAAGCCGGTGAGCAGCCGGATCCGGCCCGCCTCGACGTGGGTGCGCAGCCGGGTGCCGAGGGTGCCCCGGGCGGGCAGCGCGTCGGCGTCGCCGCCGCCGTAGGCGCGGGTCGGCGAGGTCGCGCGGATCGCCCAGGTCACCTGCGTGCCGGGCGCGTCGGCGGCTAACTCGGCGAGGGAGAGCAGGGTGTTGGCGGCGGAGTGGCCGGAGCCGACGACGAGGGTGTGCCGGCCGGCGAACCGGTCGCGGTCCGCGCCGAGCACGTTCGGCAGGGCATGTTCCAGGTACGCCCCGACGGCCGCCTCGCCCCGGGCCGGCAGCCCGGAGGCACCGAGCACGTTCGGGGTGCCCCAGGTGCCCGAGGCGTCGATCACCGCGCGAACCAGCAGTTCCTCGCCGTCGGCGAGCCGGACGAGGAACGGGGTCCGCTCGCGGCCGGCGGTGCGCAGCCGGTCCAGGCCGAGCCGGCTGATGGCCACCACCCGGGAGCGCAGGCGCACCTGTGGCGCGATCTGCGGGAGCTCCGCGAGGGGCCGCAGGTATGCGTCGACCAGCTCGTCGCCGGTGGGCAGCGCGTCGGGATCGGGCTCGGCCCAGCCGCTGTCGGTGAGCAGCCGGCGGGCGGCGGCGTCGACGTCGTAGCGCCAGGGCGAAAAGACGCGCACGTGCCCCCACTCGCGCACGGCCGCGCCGACGCTCTCCCCCGCCTCCAGGACGGTGCAGGGCAGGCCGCGCTCGTGCAGATGCGCGGCGGCGGCGAGGCCGACGGGGCCGGCACCGATCACCACGACGGGCAGGTCGTTCAGGACGGTCACGGGTTCCTCCAGGTAGGTCCGGGCAGCGGGCGGTCAGCCGACGACGGCGCTGCGGCGCTCCAGGAACACCACGTCGCGCCACCGGCCGTGGTGCCGGCCGACCCGCTCCCGCACGCCGACGACCCGGAAGCCGGCGCGCGTGTGCAGGGCGAGGCTGGCGGCGTTCTCGGGGAAGACGCCGGACTGGATGGTCCAGATTCCGGCGGCCTCGGTGCTGGCGATCAGCGCGTCGAGCAGCAGCCGGGCGATCCCTCTGCCCCGGGCCGCCGGGTCGACGTAGACGGAGTGCTCGACCACGCCCGCGTAGACGGGACGGGTCGAGGTGGGTGACACCGCGACCCAGCCGAGCACGGTGTCGGCGTCGTCGTTGACGGCGACGAGGCGGTGGGCTGGCAGCCGGGCCGCGTCGAACGCCGCCCAGGTGGGGGCGACGGTCTCGAAGCTGGCGTCGCCGCCGTCGAGGCCGGCCTTATAGATGGCGAGGACCCGTGCGGCGTCGGCGGCGGTCATGGCCCGGATCATCAACTCGACCCCCTGTCTCGACAACCATCGAAACAGAGGCTTGCACGGTGATTAGACGTCCGTCAACCTAGAGCGATGTCGAAACAAGCCTCGGACCTGACCGCCGCGCCCTGCTGCGCGCCCCTCACGCGGCGTCGGGTGCCGACCGGGGCGGCCGTGGCGCTCGCCCCGGCGTTCAAGGCGCTCGGCGACCCGGTGCGGCTGCAACTGCTGTCAATGATCGCCTCCGCCGAGGGCGGCGAGATCTGCGTCTGCGACCTCACCCCGGCCTTCGACCTGACCGGGCCGACGATCTCCCACCATCTCAGGGTGCTGCGCGAGGCGGGCCTGGTCGACGCCGAGCGACGCGGCACCTGGGTCTGGTACCGGGCCCGACCGGCGATGCTGGGCCAGCTCGCGGTCCTGCTCACCGTCGAGCCGGCCGCCAGCGAAGCCGAGGCCGCCCCAGCCGCCGGGACTCCCCGGGCATGCGCGTGAGCACCGCTCACGCCGACGCCGCCGGGACTACGGTGGCCGCCCGGCTGTCCCGCCTCGACCGGCTCCTGCCCGTCTGGATCGGCCTGGCCATGGCCGCCGGCCTGCTGCTCGGCCGGGCCGTGCCGGGCCTGGACAGGGCGCTCGACGCGGTGCGGCTCGGCGGCATCTCCCTGCCGATCGCACTCGGCCTGCTGGTCATGATGTATCCGGTGCTGGCCAAGGTCCGCTACGACCGCCTCGGCACGGTCACCGACGACCGCCGGCTCCTGTTCTCCTCGCTGGCGCTCAACTGGATCGTCGGCCCCGCGCTGATGTTCGCCCTCGCCTGGATCTTCCTGGCCGACCAGCCCGCGTACCGCACCGGGCTGATCATCGTCGGCCTGGCCCGCTGCATCGCCATGGTGATCATCTGGAACGACCTGGCCTGCGGCGACCGGGAGGCCGCCGCCGTGCTGGTCGCCCTGAACTCGGTCTTCCAGGTGCTCGCGTTCGGGCTGCTCGGCTGGTTCTATCTGGCCGTGCTGCCCGACTGGCTCGGGCTGCCCGGTGCCGAGCTGGCGGTCTCGGGCTGGGACATCGCCCGCAACGTGCTCATCTTCCTCGGAGTGCCGCTGCTCGCCGGCTGGCTCACCCGCCGCCTCGGCGAGCGCGCCCGGGGCCGTGAATGGTACGAGTCGCGTCTCCTGCCCCGGATCGGGCCCGCCGCCCTGTACGGGCTGCTGTTCACCATCGTCGTGCTCTTCGCGTTGCAGGGCGACGCGATCACCGGCCGGCCGCTCGACGTGGCCCGCATCGCGGTGCCGCTGCTGGTCTACTTCGCGCTCATGTGGGCCGGGGCGTACCTGCTCGGCCGGGCGGTCGGCCTCGGCTACGCCCGCACCACCACCCTCGCCTTCACCGCCGCCGGCAACAACTTCGAGCTGGCCATCGCCGTGGCCATCGGCACCTTCGGCGTCGCCTCCGGCCAGGCTCTCGCCGGGGTCGTCGGCCCGCTGATCGAGGTGCCCGTCCTCGTCGGCCTGGTCTACGTCTCGCTGTGGCTGCGCCGGCACTCCACCCACTGACCCACCACCTCGGAGGAGACCGCCGTGGCCGACAAGCCCAGCGTCCTGTTCGTCTGCGTGCACAACGCGGGCCGCTCCCAGATGGCCGCCGGCTGGCTGCGCCACCTCGCGGGCGACGCCGTCGAGGTCCGTTCCGCCGGCTCCGCCCCCGCCGAGACGGTCAACCCGGCCGCCGTCGAGGCCATGGCCGAGGTGGGCATCGACATCACCGACCAATGGCCCAGACTCCTGGAGCACGCCACCGCCGAGTCCTCCGACGTGATCGTCACCATGGGCTGCGGCGACGCCTGTCCCGTCTTCCCCGGCAAGCGCTACGAGGACTGGAAGCTCGACGACCCGGCCGGGCAGGGGGTCGAGGCCGTCCGGCCGATCCGCGACGAGATTCGCGCCCGGGTGCAGGCGCTGCTGCGCGAGCTGCTCCCTGCCCGGTGACCGGCAGGTCAGGATTCGGCGAGGACGTCGAGCAGCAGCGCGGCGGTCCAGCCGAACGCGGGCGAGCCGAGCCCCGCCCCGGTGTCGGGGTGGAAGTATTCGTGGCAGCCGGCGGTCGCGACGAGGTCGATCATCGAGTCGCGCAGCCCGGCGGCCAGGTCGAACCGGTGGTGGGCGCGCAGCCCCCGCCACAGCAGCCAGTTGAGGTTCTGCCAGCTCGGGCCCCGCCAGTAGCGCAGCGGCTCGAAGTCCGGCGCGGTGCGGTCGTGGCTGGGCAGCGGCCGGTCCATCCGCGCCGTCAGCCCGAACCGGGGCGAGCACGCCTCGGCGAGCAGCGCCGCGACCAGCCGGGCGGGCAGGCCGGGCAGCGCCAGGGGCATGAGGCCGAGCGCGGTGCGGGCCGGCACGAGCCGGCCGGTGCGCAGGTCCCGGGGGTGGAAGGCGCCGCCGACCGGGTCGTACAGCCGGTCCACCAGGGCGGCGGTGATGCGGGCCGCGCGCTCGCGGTGCGGACCCGGGTCGCCGCCGGTCTCGCGGGCGATCGCGGCGAGCGCGTGCTCGGCGAGCCCCAGCGCCGTGTTCATCAGCGGGCACTCCACCAGGAACGGGTGCCGCCCGCCCAGCCCGTCGTCGCGGTAGCCGCCGCCGCGGTAGGCGTCGACCAGCGCGACGTAACGCGCGTAGTCCAGGTCCGTGGGGCGGTGCGCGGCGTCGGCGTGCACGGTGTCGTGCCGCCGGTACGCCCGCATGACCGCCACGTCGGCGGGCACCGCGGCCAGCGGCCGGTCCCAGGCGGGGCTGTTGTCCAGCCCCGACTCCCACGGGTGCACGATGCAGGCGAGCCCGGCCCCGCCGACGTCGCGCCGCCCGGTGAGGTAGCGCTGCCAGGCGACCAGCCGGGGGTAGAGCCAGGCCAGCTCGGCCCGGCTGCGCTCCGACGGCGCGCGTCGGTGCACCAGCCACGCGGCGAGGGCGTGCACGGGCGGCTGGACGATGCCGGAGGTGGCCACGGCGGGCGCGCCGGCCGCCCGCGCGGAGTCCCAGAACTCGGGCCCCGGGAAGTAGGACCCGGCGGGCAGGGCGGGGTTGAACACGATGTGCGGCACCCGCCCGTCGGCCCACTGGGCGGCGAACAGGGCGCGCAGCTCCCGCCACGCCCGGTCGGGGCGCACGTGGGCCAGCCCGACGGCGACGAACGCCGAGTCCCAGCTCCACTGGTGCGGGTAGAGGGTGCGGGACGGGACGGTGTGGTCGTGTTCCCAGTTGCCGTCGAGGGTGTCCACCGCCAGCCGCCACAGCGCGCCCGCCTCCCGGGCGCGGGCCGGCGCGCCGCCGCCGGCGGTGGTGCCGGTGCTCACGCGGCCATCCGCCGGGGCTCGGCGTGCCGCAGCACGGTGACCGCCTGTTGCAGCGCCTGCACCGGCTCGCCGCGCAGCCGGCACCCCAGCGCCAGCCAGCCGGGGTAGCCGAGGTCGCGCAGGGTGCGCACCAGCGCCGGCCAGTCCAGGTGGCCGGCGCCGGGTTGGTGCCGGTTGGTGTCGCTGACCTGCACGTGCCCGAGGTAGGGGGCGGCGGCCCGCAGGGCGGCGTGCACGTCGTCCTCCTCGATGTTCATGTGGAACGTGTCCGCGGCCACCCGCACCGAGGGCAGGCCGACGGCGGCGCAGAGCGCCACCGCCTCGTCGAGCCGGTTGACCATGTGGTCCTCGTACCGGTTGCGCGGTTCGAGGAACAGGGTGACGCCCTCGGCGCGGGCGTGTTCGCCCAGGGCTCCGAGGGCGTCCAGGAGGACCCGCCGGTCGCCGGCCGGCGGGCGGGGCGGTTCGAACGGCGGCAGCCCGCGGGAGAGCGTCGCCCGGGCGGCGGGAGTCGTCACCCCGATGCCGCCCAGCTCGGCGACGACGGAGAGCTGGGAGCGCAGGTTGCGTACGGCGTCGGCGGAGCGCTCGGGGTCGGAGTCGCCGATGAGGTGGTCCATCTCGACGCGGACGGTCGGCATGACCACCCCGGCGGCGCGGGCCCGGCGCAGCTCCGGCAGCCGGCGGGCGAGGGCCAGCTCGCCCCGGCCGCGCAGCTCGATGCCGGCGAACCCGAGCGCGGCGGCGAGGGCGTGCTTGCGGATCAGGTCGTCGCCGGGGAGCAACTGCTCCTGGCAGGCCAGCGGAATGGTCATGGGAACCTCAACACGGCGTGCGGGACGTCGGCGTCACCGTCGTCGGGCAGCGGGTGGACCGCGTCGGCGGGGAACACCGCCGCGGCCCGGCGACCCCAGCCGGCCCGGCCGGGGTGTCGCCCGACCACGCCGGGCGCGACCACGGGGCTGGTCCGTCGGGGGCCCGACGAGTGGGAGAAACCCAGTCGACCATGAGTCACATCCCGGCAGCAACGAGACCCAGTGTAGAACAAAAAATCGGCATATGTCTTGTTATTGATCAATCAAATGCCCTTCATGCCGTTAGCGGCACCGAGCCGGAGAAGGGATCACCCCGAGCGCCACGGATCGGCTCGGCTAGCGTGGGGCGATGGCACACCAGACCCGCTGGGTGACCGACACCGGTCCCGAGCACTCGCAGTGGTACGTCGACCGGTTCCGCCGGCTGGCGGCCGAGGGCGCCGACCTGGCCGGCGAGGCCCGGCTGCTGGACGCGATGGTGCCGCCGCGCGCCCGCGTGCTCGACGCCGGCTGCGGCACCGGCCGGGTCGGCGCGGCGCTGCACGCCCGGGGCCACACGGTGGTGGGCGTCGACGCCGACCCGGTGCTGGTCGAGGCGGCCGGCGTCGACCATCCCGGCCCCCGCTGGCTGGTCGGTGACCTGGCCGAGCTGGACCTGGCGGCGGCCGGGGAGCCCGAGCCGTTCGACGCCGCCGTGCTGGCCGGCAACGTGATGGCGTTCGTCGCGCCCGGCACCGAACGGCAGGTGCTCGGCCGGGTCGCCGCGCACGTGCGCCCCGACGGCGCGGTCGTCGTCGGCTTCGGCACCGACCGGGGCTACCGGCTCACCGACTTCGACGCCGACGCGGTCGCCGCCGGCCTGCGCCTGGAGCACCGCTTCGCCACCTGGGACCTGCGGCCGTGGCGCGACGACGCGGACTTCGCGGTCACCGTGCTGCGCCGCCCCGCCTGACCGGCCTCCCCCGCGCTCGCCCGCCAAGCCGACGCCCACCGCCAAGCCGACGCTCGCCGCCGGGCCCGCGCTCACCGCCGGGGCGGGGTGAGAGGGGGACCCTGCTCTACCGTAGGCGTTAACAGGGGGCCCTTCCTTAAGCGCCGGCCGAGCGGGCCGCCGCCGGGTCGAGCGGGCTGCCGGCCGACACGAGACTCACCAAGCCGGCGGGCAGCCGGACGGGGCGCACGTCGCGGTAGCCGAGCATGCCGAGCACGGCGGGGTCGGCCAGCACGTACCGGCGGCCGAGGTCGGTGACCACGCAGAGCGCGCCGCCGGTGGCGCCCGGGGCGGCGACCGACTCCACCACCGCGCCGTGCCCGGGCTCGACCACGACGTGGTCGGCGACCGCCGTCCCGCCCGACGCCTGCGGGCTGTCCGACAGGTCGGGCAGGGTCGCGCCCAGCCGCACGTCGCCCACCCCCGCGTCGTCGCCGACCCGGACGCACAGCGCCCCCGGGTCGGCCGCGGCGAGCCGGGGCGGGGCCGGCGGCGGGGCGGTGGGCCCGGTCGGCACCAGGTCCGGCAGCTTCGGCAGGGCGGCGAACCGGCCGAGGGTCATCGCCTCCGGCTCGCCCTGGCCGGTGCGGGCCAGCAGCAGGCTGGCCTGCAACTCGGTGATGCCGGCGAGGCCGCCGGTGAGGGCGACGGCGTGCTGGCTGCCGCCGCCGGAGTTGCGGACCAGGAAGACGTCGCCGACGCTCGCGCCGGGCACCCGGGGCGAGGGTTGGCCAAGGCCGGGCAGGTCGAGCGGGGCGAGGTCGGCCCCGGCCGGGAGGCTGTTGATCAGGGCGGGCGCTGCCGGCACCGCCCGCTGCCGGGTGGCGGCGAGCGCGGCGAGCACCCGGCCGGTGTCGCGCAGCAGGTAGCGGCGGGCGTGCCAGACCAGGTGCAGCCCGCCGTCCGGGTGTTGCAGCAGGATCGCGTCGTCGCCCAGGGCCCGGCCGCCGGTGGCTGTCGTGCCGATCAGCACGGCCGACCGGACAGCGGCGGGCTCGGCCCCGGCGGCGGCGCGCTCGGCCCCCGGGGCGGCCGAGCAGACCGTCCACCCGGCGGTGGACAGCCGGGCCCGGTCGGGCAGCGAGTCGGGGGCGTCGGGGATGCCCAGCGGCAGCCCGCGCGGCACCCCCTCGATCGACCGGCGGGAGACCAGCACGGTCTTCGCCCGCTCGGCGCCGATGATCAGCAGCGCGGAGGCGTAGTTGAGCACCGGGTGCAGCTTCTGCTCGCGGTAGACGAACCGGGCGCCGGACTCCTTCTCCACGATCACCGCGCCGGCGTCGCGCCACTTGGTGCCGCCGCCGGCGAACAGCCCGTAGAGGGCGAAGCCGCCGAGGGCGATCGCGGCGACCAGGACACTGGCCAGCCCGGCACCGGCCAGCCGCCGAAACGGCGACCGCGCGGGGTCGGTCTCCCGCATGACCAGGGCGGCGACCGCCCGCTGCACGGTGAACTGGTATGAGTGAAGCTGGTCCTGCCGCGACGGCATGCGTCCCCTCCGACGGGTCGGTCGGGGCACAGGATAGACGCTGCGTCGACACCCCGGAGACCCTCCGCCACCGGGCGCGCGGCCCGTTGCGGTCGCGGTCTCCACCGCCCGGCGCAGATCCGAGGGGCCCGCAGCCGGCAGCGGTTGCCGTCGAATGACAACCCGGTGGGCGGACCCACCCCCAAGCGACGGGCCATGATTACCTATCAACACTAATCCGGGGTACGGTAGGGAGTGATGAGGGAAGAAATGTACTCGGTCGAGCAGGTGGCCGACCTCCTCGGCCTGCACGTGCGCACCGTGCGCGGTTACATCCGCTCCGGCCGGCTCCGGGCGACCCGGATCGGCAAGCAGTACCGGATCGCCCGCGCCGACCTCGACGCGCTCACCGGCCGCCCGTCGGCTCCGTCGGCCCGGGGCGCGTCGGTGGAGGTGTCGAGCATCGTGCAGGTCGACGGCGTCGACCGGGCCACGGCCGACCGGCTCGCCACGGTCGTCCTGGCCGGGGCGAACAACGGGTACGACCTCGCGCACCCGCTACGGGTGCAGACCGTCCACGACGAGGAACGGAACCGGATGAAGATCGTGATCCTGGGCGGCACCGCCGCCACGGTCGACCTGCTGCGCCTGCTCGACGCCGTGCTCGACGCCGACGGCGGCCTGCTCGGCCGGGGGGACGGGGAGGCGGAGCATGCCTGACGAGGTGCGGGAGCTGGCCGGGGTGCCGGTGCTGGTGTGCGACCCCGACGGCCCGGTGGTGGCCACCGAGCAGGACGCGCTGGACCTGATCGGCGCGGCCTTCCTCGGCGCGCAGGTGGTGGCCGTACCCGCGGACCGACTGGCCGAGGAGTTCTTCTCGCTCGGCACCCGGTTCGCCGGTGACGTCATGCAGAAGTTCGTCAACTACCGGCTGCGGCTGGCCGTCATCGGCGACATCTCGGGGCGGCTCGCGCGCAGCTCGGCGCTGCGGGCCCTGGTGCACGAGTCCAACCAGGCCGACCACGTGTGGTTCCTGCCCGACCTCGACGCGCTCGACGCCCGGCTGCGCGCCGCGTCCTGACCCGGCCCCGGCCCGCGCGGGGCCGGGCGCGGGCGCGCCGCGCCGCGTACCGGATGGCGCTTGTTGCGGCGGCCGGGCCCGCGCGGGCGGTAACATCCGCTCGGACCCGGCCGAAGTGAGGACCCGCGTGGGCGTGCGATTCGAGGAACTGGCCTGGCGGGAGACCCCGATCGGCGAGATCAGCCTGCGCCGCCGGCACGATCCCGCGCTGGACCGCGAGGTCTACGAGGTCAAGCTCGACGACGAGTTCCTGATGTCCAGCCTCTTCCCCGTCGCGGAGATCGAGCTGGCCCGGCTCGGGCTGGCCCCGCTGCGCGGCCCGGCGCTCGACGTCGTGGTCGGCGGCCTCGGCCTCGGCTACACGGCCCGCACCGCCCTGGAGGACCCCCGGGTGGCCTCGTTGCTGGTGGTGGAGGCGATCGACGACGTCATCGACTGGCACCGGCGGGGCCTGCTGCCGTTCGCGGCGGGGCTGGCCGACGACCCGCGCACCCGGTTCGTCCGGGCGGACTTCTTCGCGGCCGTGGCCGACGGGACGGGCTTCGACCCGGACTCGCCCGGCCGGCGGTTCGACGCGATCCTGCTCGACGTGGACCATTCGCCCCGGCACGTGCTGCACCCGAGCCACGCCCCGTTCTACACCGACGAGGGCCTGCGCCGTCTCGCCGGCCTGCTGCACCCGGACGGGGTGTTCGCGCTCTGGTCCAACGATCCGCCGGACCGGGACTTCCAGCGGGTGCTCACCGGGGTGTTCCCGACCTCCCTGGCCCACGTCGTCCGCTTCCCCAACCCGTTGCAGGGCCGGGAGTCGGCCAACACCGTCTACGTCGCCCGCCGGTAGCCGGCGACACCGGGACGCCGAGCCAGCCCCGACGACACCGGGTCGCCGGTCGACGGGCATGGCGGCGGCCGAACCGGGAAAGGCGTCTGGGCCGCTCATGCGGCGGACGCCCCGGTCGGCGGGGCGTCCGGGGCGTCCGACCGACGGGGCCCTCCGGTCAACGGGAGGTGGACATGCGCGCCATGCTCTGGGTCGTCGGCGTCGTCGCCGGCGCGCTCATCCTGCTGGGGCTGCTGCTCGAAGCGGTCCGCTGGCTGGTGATCATCGGCGTGATCGCGCTGATCGCGGTCATCGTGTTCGCGTTCGTCAGGGGCCGCCAGACGGCGCAGCACCGGCACTCGGCGCGACGCTGAACCCGGCCCGTCGACCGGCTCTCCGGCCCGCCGTCGCCGGAGCCGACCGTGCTCTCAGCGCCGGCGGCGGGCCCGGACGACGACGTCGTGGACGGTGGCGGCGTGGCCGCCGGGACCGGTCGGGGACCGGTGCGACTCCTGCGCGGTCACGATCTCCCACCGGGCCGGGTCGAGGCGCGCGGTGACGTCGGCGGCGGTCACGGACGCCGAGGCGGGCGGCTCGGCGTCGCCGTGCCCGTGCCCGTGGCCGTGGCCGTGGCCGGTGGTGGCCTCCCGCTCGTGGTGATGCAGGTGGCCGACGATGAGCAGGGTGCCGCCGGGGGCGACCCAGGAGGCGATGCGGTCGTAGAAGTCCAACTGCGGCATCGCGGGATGCGCGTAGTGCGTGGTGACCAGGTCGTACCGGGCGGTCGGCTGCCAGCTGGACAGGTCCGCCTCGACCCACCGCACCCGGTCGGGCACGCCGGCGGCGGTGGCGCGTTCGGCCGCGCGCGCCAGCGCCTCGACGGCGATGTCGGCCGCGGTGACCTGCCAGCCGCGGGTGGCGAGCCAGATCGCCTCGGCGCCCGCGCCGCAGCCCGCCTCCAGGGCCGTTCCGGGCGTCAGGCCGCCGGCCTCCCGCACCAGGTGCGGGTTGGGCTCGCCGACAGCCATGGCCCCGGGCCGGTCACCCTGCCAGACCTGATCCCAGTACCGCTTGTCGAACGCGTGCGTCATCGCGCTCCGCCCACCGTGCGGCGCGCCCGAGTCGCTCGTCTGAGGTGTCACTGGCCGACCTCCCGTCGAAAGCACGGCTGCCCCTCGGCACCCGGCCCGCCGAGCATGCGCAGCAGCCCGAGGATTCGGCAAAGATTTTTGCCGAACGGCAAACCGGCGGCATGGACGGCCCGGCGGCAACCAGGCCCGGAGCCACCCGGTCAGGCCGAGGAGGTCGCCAGGGCCTCCGTCCGCTCCTGCGGCTCGGCGGCCGCCGCAGCGGGAGCGGGCGCCTCGGTGGCCCGGTTGGGCAGGGAGAGCCGGATGACCTTCCACCAGGCGGAGGCGACCTGCTTGGGCAGCGCCCCGGTGGTGTACGTCAGCCCGTACTTGGCGAACAGCGCGCGCACCTGGGGGGCGACCTCCTGGTAGCGGCAGCTCGGCAGGTCGGGGAAGAGGTGGTGCTCGATCTGGAACGACAGGTTGCCGGTCATGATGTGCAACAGCCGGCTGCCGCTGATGTTGGCCGAGCCGAGCATCTGCCGCAGGTACCACTCGCCCCGCGTCTCCCCCTCGATGGAGGTCTTCTCGAAGGTCTCCACCCCCTCGGGGAAGTGCCCGCACATGATCACCGAGTGGCTCCACAGGTTGCGGATCAGGTTCGCGGTGAACGTGGCCGCGAGGGTGCTGAGGAACGAGGGCCCCGACAGCAGCGGGTGGATGACGTAGTCCTTGAGGAACTGGCGGCGGATCTTGCGGCCGACCGCGCGGGCGCGGGCCCGGAACTCGGGGGCCTTGTGCCGGCCCTTGCGCAGGTTGTGGCCCAGCTCCAGGTCGTACGCGGCGATGCCGTACTCGAAGAAGCAGGCGTTGACCAGGTTCCACAGCGGCTGGCCGAGGTGGACGGGGTGCCACGGCTGATCCTCGTCGACGCGCATGATGCCGTACCCGAGGTCGTTGTCCTTGCCGAGCACGTTGGTGTAGGTGTGGTGCAGCTGGTTGTGCGAGTGCTTCCACTGCTCGGCCGGGGAGACGTGGTCCCACTCCCAGGTCGTCGAGTGGATCTTCGGGTCGCGCATGAAGTCGTACTGGCCGTGCAGGACGTTGTGGCCGATCTCCATGTTCTCGAGGATCTTGGCCACGGCCAGGCCGAGGGTGCCGACCACCCAGGCCGGCGGGAACAGCGAGAACAGCAGCACCGCCCGGCTGCCCAGCTCCAGCCGCCGCTGGGTGGAGATCACCTTGCGGATGTAGGCGGCGTCGGCCTCGCCCCGGCTGGCGAGCACCCGGTCGCGGATGGCGTCGAGCTCCCGGCCCAGCTCCTCGATGTCGGCGGCGGTGAGGTGGGCGATCGGGTTGTGGGCCTTCTTCTGGATGGCGGTCACGTCCGGTTCTCCTGTCAGAGGTCGATGTCGCAGGTACCGGCCGCCGCCGACACGCAGGTCTGGATGAGCACGCCGTCGCCGGGGACGGCGGTGGTGATCTCCCCGGTGCGCAGGTCCCGGACCGCGCCCTGGCGCAGCGGCACCACGCAGCCGAAGCAGATGCCCATCCGGCACCCGGACGGCATGAGCACCCCCGCCTCCTCCCCCGCGTCGAGCAGGGCGGTGCCGCCGCCGGCGGCGACGGTGACCCCGGCCCGGGCGAAGGTGACGTCGCCGCCCGTGCCCGGGGAGATCACCGTGGGCCGGAACCGCTCGGTGTGCAGCCGGTCGGCCGCCCCGTGGGCGGCCCAGTGTGCCTCGACCACGTCGAGCAGGCCGACCGGGCCGCACGCCCAGGTCTGCCGGTCGAGGTGGTCGGGCACCAGGTCGGCCAGCTCGGCCACGCCGAGCACGCCGTCGGTGTCGGTGTGCCGCTCGACGAGGCGGATCGCGCCCCGGGCGGCGAGCCCGCGCAGCTCGGCGGCGAAGATCACGTCGTCGGGGGTGGGCGCGGAGTGCACCAGCACGACGTCCGCCGAGGCGGGCACGCCGGCCCGCAGCATCCCCATGACCGGGGTGATGCCGCTGCCGGCGGTGACGAAGAGGACCTTCCGCGGCGCGGTCGGGGGCGCGACGAAGTCGCCCCGGGCCTGGTCGAGCTGGACCAGGGCGCCGGGCCGGGCCCGGCGCACCAGGTGGTTGCTGACCCGGCCGTCCGGGATCGCCTTCACGGTGACGGAGATCAGGCCGTCGCGGCGGCCGGGGACGGAGGTGAGGGAGTAGGCCCGCCACTGCCGGACCCCGTCGACGTCCACGCCGAGGCGGACGTACTGCCCGGGGGTGTGCCCCCGCCAGCCGCGGCCGGGCCGGATGGTCACGGTCGCCGCGTCCCGCGTCTCGGGCCGGACGTCGAGGATCCGCCCGCGCAGGGCCGCGCCGGAGCGCAGCGGGGCGACCAGGTCGAGGTAGTCCTCCGGCAGCAGCGGCGTGGTAACCGTCTCGGCGAGCCGGAACAGCCGGTCCCGGACGGTGCGGCGGCCGGACGGGCGCGGGACGGTGGTGGTCATAGGACCAGGGTGGCGGACACGATCGCATAACATCTTGGCCAAGAAAGATGAAAGGCCCGCACGGTTTTGTTCCGGGAGAACAACGATGTCGGAAGAGTCGGGGACCGGCCGCCGGGCGGCCCACCTCGAACTGGACGCGCCGATGGCCGCCCGGTTGCTCGCGGTGCTGCCGGCGGTCGCCGAGCGCACGGTCACCGCGATCACGGCCGAGGTCCCGGCCTACTCGGGCACCCTCACCGGGCAGATGCGGGCCAAGATCGAAAACGCGGTACGCATCGCGTTGGGCACCTTCCTCCAGCTCGTCGGGCGTCCCCAGGCGGCAGCCGACCCGAGCACCCCGCTGGCCCCCGCGCTGGAGGCGGCGTACGCCCTCGGCAGCGGGGAGGCCCGCTCCGGCCGCAGCATGGACGCGCTGCTGGCGGCGTACCGGGTGGGGGCGCGGGTGGCCTGGCGGGAGGTCTCCACCACCACCGTGCGCGCCGGGCTCGCGGCGACGACGGTCGCCGAGTTCGCCGAGCTGATGTTCGCCTACATCGACGAGCTCTCCGCCGCCAGCGTGGCGGGGCACGCCGACGAGCTGGCCAGCGTGGGCCGGGCCCGGCAGCGGTACCTGGAGCGGCTCGCCCAGCAGCTGCTGGCCGGCGAGGCCGAAGACGTGCTGCGCCGCAGCGCCGCGCGGGCGGACTGGCCCCCGCCGCAGACGCTGACCGTCGTGCTGCTGCCCCGCAGCGGCCTGCGTACGGTGCTGACCGCGCTGAGCCCGCAGACGCTGGAGAGCGGGGAGGACATGCCGGGGCCGGAGCCGGCCGAGGAGCTGGCCGTGCTGCTGGTGCCCGACGTCCACGGCGGCCGGCGGCGGCAGCTGGCCCGGGTGCTGCGCGGCCACCGGGCGGTGCTGGGGCCCGCCCGGCCGTGGCACCGGGTGGCCGGGTCGTACGAGCGGGCCGCCCGCGCGCTGCTGCTCGGGCTGCCCCGCGACGACGCCGACGCGCCGCTGGACACCGAGCGACACCTGGCGCGGCTGCTGCTCAGCATGGACCCGGAGGCCCTGGCCGACCTGCGCGCGCAGGTGCTGGAGCCCCTCGCCGCGCTGCCGCCGGCCACCGCCCACCGGCTCGCCGAGACGCTGCGGGCCTGGCTGCTGCACCAGGGCCGACGCGACGACGTGGCGGCGGCCCTGTTCGTGCACCCGCAGACGGTGCGCTACCGGATGGCGCAGGTGCGGGAGCTGTACGGCGACCGGCTGCTCGACCCGCAGACCGTGCTGGACCTGACCCTCGCCCTGGCGGTGCTGCCGCCCGGCGACGGCGGCTGAACGGCCGCGGGCCGCACCGCTAGCGCACCGGGCGCGGCGGCCCGGACGCGCGGAGGATGAACGCGACCGCCTCCCGGGCGGAGGTGGCCCGCGCCGGGGGACCGACCAGGTGGTCGAGGGCCCCGCGCCAGGACTGCGTCACCAGCAGGTGACCGGCGTCCGGCACGACCTCCAGCCGGGAGTCGGGCAGCGCGTCGCGCCACCATCGGCCGTGCTCGGGGCCGGCGAGGGCGTCCCCGGCCCCGTAGAGCAGCAGGGTGGCCGCTTGCACCTGGTCGGGCGTGAAGCCCCACGGGCGCAGCGAGTAGCCGGCGATGTCGTCCGCCATGCCCCGCGCGCCCTGGGCGAATGCCTCGGCCAGCATGTCGCCGATCCGTGCCGCCGTGGCCGGGTCGGCCGACGCGGCCTCGTCGGCCTGGTTGACGCCGAGCAGCCGCGCCGCGGCCGGATCCCGGGGGTCGGCGGGAACCAGGGTGGCCAGCGCGGCGTCCAGCTCGGCGCGGACGTCGGCGACCGGCCGGCCGCGCAGCGCGGCGAGCATGTCCCGCTGCCCCGGGTCGAGCCAGGGGACCTCCTCGTCGGGGGCGGGGGTGGCCAGCACGGCCACCCGGCGCACCAGGTCGGGCCGGCGGGCCGCGAGGGCGAGCGCGACCCGCCCGCCGGCCGACCAGCCGGCGACGGCCACCCGCCCGAGGCCGCGCTGGTCGATCAGCTCGGCGAGGTCGTCGGCGGCGGACGGCACGTCGGACCAGCCGGTGGCCGCCTCGGAGCCGCCGTAGCCGGGCCGGTCGGGGGCGATGAGGGTCACCCCGGCGAGGCGCGTGGCCGCGGGGTCGGGGTCGAAGGCCCCGGAGCCCGGGGCGGGGTGGCAGAACACCACCACCCGCCGGCCGGTGTCCGCACCGGAGCGGTGCACCGCCATCCGGCGGCCGTCCCTGAGCGTGATCATCTCCCCGGTGCTGGACATGCGGCCGATTCTGACAGCGGCGGGCCGGGCTGAAGACGGTACGGCGGGAGGTCACCCGATCGGGTGACCGGCTGCGGGGCCGGCGCGGCGCACGGCGGTGCCCAGGGCGGCGACGGCGACCGCGATCCCGCCGGCCCCGGCCAGGGCGAAGGTCAACGGCGCGCCGTGGCGCTGGGCCAGCCAGGTGAACGCCGCCGCGCCGACGCCGCCGAGGGAGAAGTGGATCGTCCAGAACGCGGCGGTGACCCGGCCGAGCAGGTGCTCCGGCGTCACCTCCTGGCGCAGCGACAGCGAGCAGATGCCGCCGACGCCGAGGCAGCCGAAGTAGACCGCCAGGAGCGCGCCGACCTCGGCGGGCCGGCGGGTCAACGCGAGGGCCGCGACCGCGCCGCCGGTGGCCGCGGTCGCGCCGATCCAGCACGCACCGAACCCGAACCGCCGGCGCAGCCGCGCGACGACCAGCGACCCGGTGACCGTGCCCGCCGCCCCGGCGGTGAGCACCAGGCCGACCGTGCCGTCGGGCTGGCCGAGGCCGTGCTTGAGGTGGTAGACGACCACGTCGTCCATGCCGTAGGTGAGCAGGAGGAAGACGGTCAGCAGCACGGTCAGCGGGCGCAGCACGGGGTGACGCCACAGGAATCGCGCCCCGGCGAGGAACTCCGTCCACGGCCCGGCGCGCTCCGCCCCGTCGGCGGTCGCGGCGGAGCGGGCGGGCAGCCGTACCAGCGTCAGCAGCGCCCCGGAGACGCCGAAGCTGGCGGCGTCGACGGCGAGCGCGCCGGCCGGGCCCCACCAGCCGGACACGGTGCCGGCCAGCGCGGGCCCCGCGACCGCCGCGAGCGCGGTGCCCGCGTGCAGCCGGCCGTTCGCCCGGGTCAGTTCCGGGCCGTCGACCAGGCCGCGCACGGCGGTGACGGCGGCGACCTGGAACACCATCCCGATCGCCGCGCCCAGGGGCAGCAGCACGAACAGCGGCCAGATCGGTGGGGCCGGGGCCAGCCACCACACCAACGGGACCACCGCGAACAGCAGCATCCGCGCCGCGTCGGCGCCGACCAGCAGCGCCCGCCGGTCGAAGCGGTCCACGACGACGCCGGCGAACAGGCCGGCGACCACCGCCGCCGCGCCGGACGCGCCGGTGAGCAGGCCGGCCGTGGCGACCGAGCCGGTCGCGTCGAGCACCAGCAGCGGCACGGCGAGCTGGGAGAACGAGTCGCCGAGCACGGAGAGGACCTGCGCCGCCCAGAACGCGCGGAATCCCCGGTCGCGCCCCGGCCGCGCGGGCGTGAACGGCGTCGGCGTGGTCACGCTCACCGGCCAGAGGGTAGCCCACCGGGTAGGGCCGTGCGGGCCGCGGGAACGTGGCGAAAGCCGCGGCGCGCTCGCCCTGATCCCGGTCTCGCCCGTCGGGGCCGGCCCGGACGTCGTCGGCCGGGCCGGCCCCCGCACGCGGGTCAGACCGTGACGACGCGGTTGTCCACGATCGAGGTGAACGTCGACTCGGGCGCGATGAGGCCCCACTTCACCATCCACCGGTAGGTGCGCTCGAACTCGGCCTCCGGGTAGGGCTCGGGGTCGACGTAGCGCAGCCGGCCCAGCCGGAAGTCTTCCGGTTCCAGCTTCACCAGGTCCTCGGGGACCTCGGCGACGAAGTGGCGCAGGTACGGCCGGATGTCCTCGTTGATCTTCTTGACGGCCCGGCGGACGGCCCGGTCGACGGCGGCGAAGGTCTCCGGGTCGACGTCGGCGCTGGCGATCTCCGAGCCGACGTAGAACGCCTCGGTGACCAGCACGTAGCCGAGCTTCTCGGCGGCGGTGGTCCACGGCTCCATCAGGGCCACCGCGTCGACCTCGCCGTCGCGCAGCTTGCGGAACCGCTCGGCCGGCCCGCCGGCGTGCACCACCTTGATCTCGTCCTGCTCAAGGAAGCCCTCCAGGGACTGGATGGCCAGGTAGTGCGAGCCGTGGTGGAAGTTGACGCCGACGGTCTTGCCGGCCAGGCCCTGCGGGTGCTTGACGTCGGAGTCGGGCCGCACGAAGATCGCCTGGCTGGCCACGGAGGCGCGCTTGGCGATGATCTGCCCGCCCCGGGTGCTGTCGTGGGAGCGGCGGATCTGCCCCCACTCGCACGCCCGGTAGAGGGAGACGTCGCCGCTCTCGAACGGCTTGGAGATGCCGCCGAACGAGCTGACCAGCTCGTGCTCCTCGATCGGCTTGAGCACCGCGTCGTACGAGCCGGGGGCGACCAGCTCCAGGTCGATGCCCTCCTCGGCGAAGTAGCCGTGCTCCAGGCCGACGAGGTACGGCAGGGTGAAGATGGCGCCGCTGCGGACGCTCCTGACCTTCTTGAGTGTCACCGGGGTGGTCCCTTCTGTGTTGTCGAAGCCGTGCGTTATCTGGCGGGGGTAGCGGTCGGTGGTGCCGTCGGCGCGTCCTCGATCCCCACCACCTCCTCCCCCGGGCTCGGGCCGGGTGGCGGCCGGAACAGCCGCCACGTCGCGTACGCGCAGTACGCGGCGGTCGCCGCCACCAGCGCGTACGCGACGCGCAGGGCGGTGGTGAAGTCGTCGCCGGCCTCGGCGGCGACCCGGGCGATGTCGTCGGTCGGCTGGCCGGTCAGGGCCAGCACCGACACCACCACCGCGCCGAGGACGGCGACCCCGAGGTTGGTGCCGATCTGCCGGGAGGCGCTGGTGATGGAGCTGGCCACCCCGGCCCGGTCGCGGGGCAGGCTGTTGACGGCCGTGTTGGTGGCCGGCGGGTTGACCAGGCCCATACCCGCCCCGAGCAGGAGGTAGCCGACGAGCAGCGGGGCCAGGCCCGCGTCGGTGGTCACGGTCAGGGCGAGCAGGGTCATCGACGCCACGAACGACAGGTGCCCGACGGTGGCGGGCAGCCGGCCGCCGTGCCGGCCGACGATCCGGCCGGAGACGTTGGCCAGCACGAGCGTGCCGACGGTGGTGGGCAGGGTGAGCAGGCCGGTGGCCAGCGGGCTGAACCCGCGCGCCTGTTGCAGGTAGAACGTGTTGACGAAGGTGAACCCGCCCAGCGCCAGGTACGCCACGACCGCGGTGAGCACCGCGCCGCGTAGCGCCGGGATCGCCAGGTGGCGCGGGTCGAGCACCGGGTCCGGGCGGCGGCGGGCGGCCGGCACGTACCCGACGGCGGCGGCCACCGCCACGGCCACGGCGACCAGGACCGGCCAGCTCAGCCAGCCCCGGCTCGGGCCGTCGATCAGCGCGAACGTGAAGCCGACCAGCACCAGGGCGGCCAGGGTGTTGCCCAGCCCGTCGAGGCGTCGGGGCGGGCCGTCGACGACGCCCGGCGGCAGCAGCCGGGTGCCCAGGTAGAGCACCGCCGCGCCGGCCACGCTGACGGCGAACAGGCTGCGCCAGCCGGCGGCCTGCACCAGCACCCCGCCGACGAGGGGCCCGCAGGCGGCGGAGACCCCGGCCGTCGCGCTCCAGGTGCCCAGCGCCCGGCCGCGCCGCAGCGCGTCGGGGAACAGGTTGGCGATGAGGGCGAGGGCGGGCGGGGCCATCAGCGCGCCGCCGACGCCCTGCACGCCCCGGGCGGCGACCAGGGCGGGCGCGTGCGGGGCCACCCCGCACAGCAGCGACCCCGCGACGAACACCAGCAGCCCGAGGCGGAACATCCGCCGCCGCCCGTACCGGTCGGCGACCGCCCCGCACAGCAGGGTGAGGCTGGCCCGCACCAGCGCGTTGGCGGTCGCCACCCACTGCAACTCGACCGTGCTCAGGCGCAGGTCGCGCTGCACCGACGGCAGGGCCAGGTTGAGCGCCGCGCCGTCGAGGACGCCGAGGAACAGCGTCCCGCAGCAGACCAGCAGGGCGGCGCGGCTGCGCCAGGTGAGGGTCATCGCCGGCTCAGAGCTTCTCGTACACCGGCTTGTCGGCCCGCTTCTTCAGCACGCCGACCTCGATGGCCAGGTCGATCTGCTTCTCCAGGTTGGCGAAGACGGTGTCGTCCCACACGTCGGCGTAGACGGGGGCGAGCCGCTGCGGCAGCAGCTCGATGGCCTTCTTCTCCTCGGCGGGGACGCCGTAGTCGGCGTGGTACTTCCCGATCAGGGCCGGGTCCTGCTTGATCAGCCGCCAGGCCTCCAGGGTGAAGTCGACGTACGCCTTCGCGGTCTCCCGGTTGGCGGCCAGCCAGTCGCGGCGCACGGCGGTGCCGTTGAGGAACAGCGGGCTGCTGTCGCCGGTCCCCTTCTGCCACAGCTCGCCGACGGAGGCGAGCTGCCGGTTGCCGGCGCCGACGAGGCGGGTGGCGTTGGGCTCGATCGCGATGATCGCGTCGAGGTCGCCGCGCTCGTAGAGCGCGAGGTTGGCGATGGGCTGCCCGGTGAACAGCTTGAACTCCCGGTCGAAGCGGATGCCGTTGACGGCCGAGGCGAGCGCCGCCGCCCGGTAGGTGTCGCTGCTGGGCGGCTGCACGCCGACCTTCTTGCCCTTGAGGTCGGCGATGCTCTGGTACGGGCTGTCGGCCGGCACGATCCAGCGGCCGTGGTTCCACAGCGACGGCCCGACGATAACCACGTCGTGGCCGCTGGTGTTCACCTCGGTCGCGCCCAGCGGGCCGAACGCGTAGATGTCGAGCACGCCGGTGAGCAGTTGCTCCTGCCCCGCGCCGGGGCCGCCGCCGGCCTTGCGGTCGAGGCGGAGCCCGTGCTTGGCCTCCAGGCCGAACTGCTCGGCGACGGAGTCGCGGATCGCCCCCGCCGTGCCGGGGCTGCGGGGCTGCACCTTGGCGCTGCGGGCGCCCCCGCCGCCGGCGGCGGCCGGCTCGTCGGCGCCGCAGGCGGACAGCAGGGTGGCCGCGCCGGCGCCGCCGGCGAGGAGCCCGGCGGCGCGCAGCAGGGATCGTCGGGTGAGGGGTGTCGTGGACACGGGGGTTCCTTCCGGGTGAATCAGGTGGGCGGCCCGCTCGCGGGGCGCCGGCGGCGGGCCGGTGGCCGCGCCGTGGGGTGGGGTGCGGCCGGTTCAGGTGCGGGCCGGTTCAGGTGAGGGCGGCGACGATGCGGCGGTGCACGTCGAACAGTTCGGGGTCCTCGGGGCTGCGGGGGCGCGGGCGGTCGATGCGGTACTCCCGCACCACCTCGGCGGGGCGTCCGCCGAGGACCACCACCCGGTCGGCGAGGAAGGCCGCCTCCAGCGCGTTGTGGGTGACCAGCAGGCCGGTGCGCGGGGCGCGCAGCCAGAGCTGTTGCAGCAGCAGCCGCAGGCGGCGGGCGGTCAGCTCGTCCAGCGCGCTGAACGGCTCGTCGAGCAGCAGCACCTCCGGGCGTACGACGAAGGCCCGGGCCACGGCGACGCGCTGGCGCTGCCCGCCGGAGAGCACCGACGGGTACGACCGGGCGTACTCGGTCAGGCCGACGGCGGCGAGGATCGGGGCGACCTCGGCGGCGTCGACGCCGGCCGCGTTCGCGGCGAGCCGCACGTTGGTCTCGACGGAGGTCCAGTCCAGCAGGCGGGGCTGCTGGAACACCATGCCGAGGCGGGGCCGCCCGCCGCCGGTGGAGACGGTGCCCGCGTCGGGGCGTTCCAGGCCGGCGATCAGGTGCATCAGGGTGGTCTTGCCGGTGCCGGAGCCGCCGACCACGGCGACCAGCTCGTCGGGCGCGAGGGTGAGGGAGAAGTCGCGGAAGATCTGCTGCCGCTCGCCGGTGCGCCGGTTGGTGAACGCCTTGTCGACGCCGTCGAGGCTGATCCGGATGCTCATCGCAGCGCCACCCGCCGCCAGCGCACGGCGCGCCGCTCCAGGGTCTGCAACAGCCCGTACTCGATGGCGGCCATGACCAGGGCGAAGGCGACGGTCCAGGCGAGCACGCCGGCCACGTTGTGCTGGGAGAACTCCAGGTTGAGCTGGTAGCCGACGCCGTCGGCGAGGCCGAAGATCTCGACCAGCACGATGACCTTCCACGCCATCGCGATGCCCAGGCGCGCCCCGGTGAACAGGTCGGGGACGATGGCGGGCAGCCACACGTACCGCAGCCGGGTCAGCGCGTCGAGGCGGTAGACGTGCGCCATCTCGCCCAGCGCCGGGTCGACCGAGCGGACGCCCTGCGCGACGTTGATAGTCAGCGCGGGGGCCGCCGCGAGCGCCACGGTGAGGATCGGGTTGAGCAGGCTCACCCCGAACCAGATGACGCACAGCAGCGCCTTGACCAGGCCGGGGGTGGCCAGTCCGATGAGGACGGCGGGCTCCAGGAAGCGGCGCAGCCACTCGCTGCGGCCCATCGCGATGCCGGCGGCGACGGAGACGACGAACGCCGCCGCGAAGCCCAGCGCGACGCGGGTGAGGGTGACCCGGACGTTGTCCCACAGCGCCCCGCTGGCGGCGATGTCGACGAGGTTGCGGGCGACGTCGCCGAGGCCGGGGATCAGGGCGCTGCCGGAGGCGCGCGCCATGAGCTGCCAGCCGGCCGCGAGCAGGGCGACGAGCAGCAGCGCGGGCAGCGGCCGGGTGAGGCGTCCCACGACGTCGGTGGCGGGCGGGCGGCCCGGCGGGGCGGGCGACCGCCCGCCGCCGAGCGCGACCTCCTCGGCGGCGACAGGGTGCGTGACGGTCATCGACATCCCATCTTTCGGTACGCGGGCCGCGTCGTTCTCGACCACGGCAGTTCGTTGACCAGTGCGTACGCACCGATCTTCGATTCCCTATCCTGCCGGTAGGATTAGTAGGGTAGCAACCAGCGTCCCACGCATCGGGAAAGTCAATGTCGGGTAGCCGACAGCACGCGGTCCGTGACCGCCCGCCGATCCCGAGCCCCGGTGTCGACGGGTCGCCCGCGCCGGGACCTGCTCCCCCTCCCGCGTCCGTAGGGGGTTCCCTGAGGAGGGTCCGGGGCGGCCGGCCCGCCAGTCCCCGGGTTTTCTCCCCTGGCCGGCCGGGCGGGCCGCTGCGAGCGTGGGCCCATGGCTTCGCATTCCGTACGGCGCTGGCGTCAGCTCGCGCTGTGGCTGCACGTGACGACCTCGGTGGGCTGGATGGCGCAGGCCCTCGCCCTCTGCGTGCTGCTCACCACCAGCCTCACCACGCCCGACCGGGACGTGGCCGTCGCCGCCACGTCCATGGCGCAGGTGCTCGACGGACGGCTGCTCGCGCCGCTGGCCAACGCCTCGGCGTTCACCGGCTTCATGCTCGCCGCCGCGACCCCGTGGGGCTTCTTCCGCTACCGGTGGGTGCTGGTCAAGTTCGTGATCACCCTGGTACAGCTCCACCTCGGGATCTTCGTCCTCGGCTCGGCGCTGGCCGACTCCGCCGCGGCGGCCACCACGGGCGCACGGGGCCCCGCCGTGCCGCTGGCCGTCGGCTCGGCGCTGATGGCCGGCGCCATCGCCTTCCAGGCCTGGGTGTCCGTCGCCAAGCCGTGGTCGACGACCCGCTGGATGCCGGCGGACCGGCGGCAGGTCGCCGGGACCGCGCCGCGCTGGGTCTTCGTCGCCACCGTCGTCGGCGTGGCCGCCGACCTCGCCGTCGCCGCGCTGCTCGGCCACCCGGCGCCGCTGATCTCCCTGATCATCCTCGGCACCTGGCTGGTGCTGCGGCGACGACAGACCCGCGCCGCCCGGGCCGACGCCGGAGGCAGATAGGAGATCTTGGAAGCAACGGGCCCCTTGGGGGGCCGGAATCTTCCAAGATTCACACCGGTTCCCGCTTCGACGCCGGCCTACACCGTCGCCAGCAGCATGAGGCCCATGACGACGCCCATCGTGGCGTGGCAGAGGCCCTCGGCGCGCGCCCCGGCCGCCGCCGGCCGGCCGGCGGGCACGCGGTCGGGCCAGGCCGGGGTCAGGCGTACGCCCCGGGCCGCCCACCAGCCCGCGGCGAGCAGCAGGCACCCGCCCAGGGCCAGGCTGACCAGCGGCGGCCACCAGCCCGCCGGCGGGGCCGCGCCGTGCTGGCCGTGCGGCCCGGCGTGGCCGCCCGGCAGGCCGGTCATCCACACCATCGCCGCCGACGCGAGGGCGAAGTATCCGGTGACCGCCCGCGCGCCGGGTGCCGCCGGGCGGCGGGCGGTCAGCGCCGCGAACCAGAGGCCGGCCGGCACGAACAGGACGAGCCACACCGCCGGCGGCACCCCGAGCGCCCACACCATGGCGGTCATCGCCACGCCCATGAGCAGGTGGACGCCCTCGGCGATCCGACGCCGCACGGCCTGGCCCGACCCCGCCCGCGCGGACGCCGGGCCCAGGAACCGGAACCCGTGGTAGGACGTCACGGCCACCAGCGCCAGCGTCATCGGCCATTGCAGCGCCGGGAACACCATGGGCTCGCTCCCCTCGTCCGACCGTCCCGGGCCTGTGGGCAGGCGGTCAGGGCCGACGGTAGTCGGCGCAGGAGCCGGCGTCTGTGCGCGAAGTTGCCCTCTGCGTCCACCCGGGGACCGGCCGTGGTGTGTACGGTCGGGCGGTGACCGCGTCCCGGAGCATCGCAGACCCGATCAGCGTCGACCTGCCCCACCTCGACCCGACCCGGCCGACCGCGCAGCGGGTGGCCCACCTGCTCGGGCGGATGAGCCTGGCGGAGAAGGTCGGCCAGATGATGCAGCTCGACTCCCACGGCGACCTGGCCGACCACATCCTGGGCAAGCACGTCGGGTCCATCCTGCACACCTCCCCCGCCCGGGTGGTCGAGGCGCACGAGCTGACCGCGCGCACCCGGCTGCGCATCCCGCTGCTGGTCGGCGAGGACTGCATCCACGGGCACTCGTTCTTCCCCGGCGCGACGATTTTCCCGACCCAGCTCGGCATGGCCGCCACCTGGTCGCCGGAGCTCGTCGAGCGGGTCGCCCGCGCCACCGCCGTCGAGGTGGCCCCCACCGGCGTGCACTGGACCTTCTCCCCCGTGCTGTGCATCGCGCGGGACCTGCGCTGGGGCCGGGTCGACGAGACGTTCGGCGAGGACCCGTTCCTGATCGGCGAGCTGGCCGCCGCGATGGTGCGCGGCTACCAGGGCGACGACCTGGCCGACCCGACCGCCGTGCTGGCCACCGCCAAGCACTTCGCCGGCTACTCGGAGACCCAGGGCGGCCGGGACGCCACCGAGGCGGACCTGTCGCGGCGCAAGCTGCGCGCGTGGTTCCTGCCGCCGTTCGAGCGGGTCGCCCGGCAGGGGTGCCGCACCTTCATGCTCGGCTACCAGAGCACCGACGGCGTGCCGATCACCGTCAACGACTGGCTCCTGACCGACGTGCTGCGCGGCGAGTGGGGCTGGACGGGCACGCTCGTCACCGACTGGGACAACGTGGGCCGGATGGTCTGGGAGCAGCGGGTGCAGCCCGACCACGCGCACGCCGCCGCCGCGGCCGTGCGGGCCGGCAACAACATGATCATGACCACCCCGCAGTTCTTCCAGGGCGCCCAGGACGCGGTCGCGCGGGGCCTGCTGGTCGAATCGGACCTCGACGACGCCGTCTCCCGGATCCTGGCCCTGAAGTTCGAGCTGGGCCTGTTCGAGGATCCCCGCCGGCCGGACGCCGCCCGGCAACGCGCGGTGATCGGCAGCGCGCCGCACGCCGCCCTCAACCTGGAGGTCGCCCGCCGGTCGCTGGTGCTGCTATGCAACGACGGGATGCTCCCGCTCGCGGGCGGGTTCGCCGCCGACGCGGCCGGGCGCGCCCGGGGCGACGGCGGCCCGCCGCGTACGGTCGCGGTCGTCGGCCCGCTCGCCGACGACGCGCAGACCCAGCTCGGCGACTGGGCCGGCTCCTCCGGGCAGGCCGCCTGGATGCGCGACGGCCAGCCCCGCGACATGATCACCACGGTCCTCGACGGGCTGCGCGAGCACGTGCCCGACGGCTGGGCGGTCACGTACGCGCGCGGCGCCGACATCCTCACCATGGCCCCCGACCCCGAGGGGGCGCTGTTCCCCGACGGCCAGCCCCGCCCGCAGGTCGTCCTGCCCTGCCCGCCGGACGCGGCGCTGATCGCCGAGGCGGTCGCCGCCGCCGAGCGGGCCGACTACGTCGTCGCGGTCGTCGGCGACCGCATCGAGCTGGTCGGCGAGGGGTGCAGCACCGCCACGCTCAATTTGGTCGGCGGGCAGAACGCCCTGCTGGACGCCCTCGCCGCGACCGGCACCCCGATGGTCGTCGTGCTGCTCGCGTCCAAGCCGCTGGTGCTGCCCGACTCGGCCCTCGACGCCGCCGCCCTGCTCTGGGCAGCCAACCCGGGCATGCGGGGCGGCCGGGCGATCGCCGAGCTGCTGCTCGGCCTCGTCGAGCCCGCCGGGCGGCTGCCCATCTCGTTCGCCCGCCACGTCGGGCAGCAGCCCACCTACTACAACCAGATCCGCGGCCAGCACGGCACCCGGTACGCCGACCTGACCCAGCGCCCCGCGTTCGCCTTCGGCGACGGCCTGTCCTACACCACCGTCGAGTACGCCGACCTGCGGGTCGCCCCGGGCGACCTGGCGCCGACGGACACCGTGCGCGCCGAGGTCACCGTCCGCAACACCGGGACCCGGCCGGTCCTGGAAACCGTCCAGGCGTACGTCAGCGACGACGTCACCTCCGTGAGCTGGGCGGAGCGGGAGCTGAAGGCATTCCGGCAGGTGGCGCTGGAGCCGGGGCAGAGCGCCACGGTGCGCATCGACGTCCCCGTCGCCGACTGCGCCATCGTCGACGCCCGGGGCGTGCGGGTGGTCGAGCCCGGCGACTTCACGCTGCTCGTCGGCCCGTCGTCGCGGGCGGAGACGCTGCTGCGGGCGTCGTTCACCGTACGCGCGGCGGGCTGACCGCCCGGGGCGGCTCAGCCGGCGGGCCGCTCGGCGCGGCGCAGCACCTCCGTGGCGGCGCGGACCACCGCCCGGTCCAGCAGCCGGCCGTGGGCGTCGGTCGCCACGCCGGAGCCGTCGCGGGCGGCCCGGTCCAGCGCGTCGACCACCTCCCGGGCGGCGGCGACCTCCGCCGGGCCGGGCGTGAAGACGGCGTTGATGGTGGCGAGCTGGCCGGGGTGGATGGCGCTGCGCGCCCGGAACCCCTGGCGCAGCAGCGTCCGCGTGCCGGCCTCCAGCCGGTCCGGGTCGCGCAGCGTCGTCTCGACGGGGCCGACCGGCGCGACGATCCGCGCCCCGGCGGAGGCGACGACGACCTGGGAGCGGATCGGGGCGAGTTCGGCCCGATCCGGCCCCGGTTGCAGGCCCAGCTCCCCCGCCAGGTCCGCCTCGCCGAGCCCGAGCCGCAGCACCCTGGGCGCGGCGGCGACCTGCGGGCAGGTGAGGATCCCCCGGGCGGTCTCGATCAGGGCGACGACCGCGAAGGTGGCCTCGGCCAGCCCGAGCCGGCGTTCCGCCCCGGTCAGCGCCCGGTCGACCTCGGCCAGCAGCTCCGGTTCCGCCTTCGGCACCCATACCCCGGCCGCCGCCGCGGAGAGCACCGCGACGTCCGCGTCGACCTGGTCGCTGTTGATCCGTACCCAGGTCTCGGTGGTGGCCGGGACGGCGAGCGCGGCGGCGACCGCCCGGCGGGCCTCGGCCTTGCGGGCCGGGGTGACCGCGTCCTCCAGGTCGAGCACGAGCGCGTCGGCCCCCCGGCCGGAAGCCTTGCGCAGCAGCTCCTCCCGGTCCCCGGGGACGTAGAGGTAGCTGCGGGCGACGGGTGGCACGGCGCTACCGCCCGGCCCGGGGCACGTAGCGGCCCCGCGGGCTGCCGGTGACCTTGCCGTCGACGAGGACGTGCTCGCCCCGGACGAAGGTGTCGGTGACCCGGGCGGTCAGCTCGAAGCCCTCGAACGGCGTGTACTCCTGGGTGGACTCGGAGTCCGCGGCCCGGACCGTCCAGGTGTGGTCGGCGTCGACCAGGCAGAGGTCGGCGTCGTAGCCCTCGGCGACGGCGCCCTTGCCGGCCAGGCCGAAGCGGCGGGCCGGGTTCCACGAGGTCAGCTCCGCGACCCGGGACAGCGGCAGGCCCCGGCGGCGGCCCTCGGTGAGCAGGCCGGGCAGCAGGTACTCGGCCCCGCCGAAGCCGGACTTGGCGACGAAGACGTCGTCGCGGGGCTCGCCGAACTTGACCTCGTCCTTGCAGCAGGCGTGGTCGCTGACCACCCAGTCGACGTGGCCGTCGAGGAGGTGCCCCCAGAGCGCCTCGACGTCGGCGCGGGGGCGCAGGGGCGGGTTGACCTTGCCGCCGAGGCCGTGCGCGGTGGTGATGTCGGCCAGCAGGTGCCCGATGGTCACCTCGCGGCGGAAGTCGATGTGCGGGAACGCCTCGGCCATCCGCAGGGCCGCGTCGAGGGCCTTGGCCGAGGACAGGTGCAGCAGGTTGATGGTGGGCAGGCCCGTCTCGTGGGCCAGGTACGAGGCGATGGAGACGGCGAGCCCCTCGGAGTGCGGCGGCCGGGAGGCGTGGTACGCCTCCAGCCCGCGCAGCCGGCCCTCCTGCTCCACCTGGCGGGTGTAGGCGCTCATGATCTCGGCGGTCTCGCAGTGCAGCGACAGGGAGATCTGGTCGGCCAGCTCGGGGAAGCGTTCCCGGGCGGCCTGCACGCCGCGCATCACGAACTCGAAGTGGGCGTAGTCGTAGCGTTCGCCCTCGGGGATCATCAGGAAGGAGTTCTGGTCGGCCGAGCGGCCGTGCAGGCCGTGCCCGCCGTAGAACATGAAGATCTTGAAGGAGGTCACCCCGAACCGGTCGACCAGGTCGGGCAGCTCGTCGATGTGCTCGCGCATCATCGGGGCCAGGTGGAAGCCGTAGTCGATGTGGGAGCGGCCGGCGCTGGCGGCGAGCACGTCGGGGAAGAAGTCCTCGTACCGGCCGCCCCGGTTGAGGTAGTACTGCCCGGTGCGCATGTAGGTCAGGGCGGTGGTGACGCCGCCCTGGGCGCTGGCGCGGCTCTCCGAGGCGGTGTCCTCGGCGAGCGGGTTGTAGATGCCCCAGTGCTGGTGGGCGTCGACGACGCCGGGGAAGGCCAGCTTCCCCTGCCCGTCGTGCACTCTCGCGGCGTCGGCCGGGTCGAGGCCCGGCGCGACGCGGGCGACCGTGCCGGCGGTGACGCCGATGTCCACCGTCTCGGTGTCGGGCCGGTCGTGCCGGACCAGGCGCACGTTGCGCAGCAGCAGGTCGAAGGTGGTCATGCGCTCACTCCTGTCGGGTGTCGGGTGCCGCGGCGGCGGCGAGCAGGCCGGCCAGCCGCCGCACGTCGGGGGCGGTGTCGAGGGCGGCGATCTCCCGCTCGACGGCGTCGGCGACGTCGGCGGGCAGCCGGCCGGCGACGTTGTGCCGGAACTTCAGGGCCAGCTCGGCGGTGGTCAGCGGGCGGGCCGGGCCGCCCCGGTTGGCCAGCACCTCCTCGGTCCACTCCCGGCCGTCGCGGGTGACCACGCGCAGCACGGCCGGGAACTGGTGCGGGAAGATCGCGTCGCAGCGCTCGTCGGGGACCACGTCGACGCGGGCCATCACGGCCCGGCGGGACTCCTCGACGGCGAGGGCGTCGGTGAAGTCGTCCGGGCCGACGCCGAGCACCCCGCCGCCGTGCAGGCCGGCGGCGACCGCGTACGGGCCGCTGAACTGGGCCTCGTAGCCGGTGGTGGGGCGGCGCTTGCGGTCGATGGGCTGCCCGATGGTGCGGATGACGGGGGTGGGCACGCCGAGGGTGGCCGACTCGACGTCGGGCGGGCGTACGCCGCGCCGGCGCAGCGCCAGCGCCGCGTCGATGGCGGCGTGGGTGAAGTGGTTGGCCGGGTAGGGCTTGAAGAAGATGTCCGGCACCGCCCAGTCGACGCCCAGCCCCGCGGTGATCTCCGCCGGGTCGTACTCGCCGCGCAGGAACGCCTCGAAGAAGCCGAACCGGCCCTCCAGGACGGTGGGCGGGCCGGTGACGCCGTGCCGGGCCAGGGCCGCCGCGCTCACCGCCGAGTGCGCCGCCCAGCCGCAGTGGATCCGCTTGACCGTGCCGCCGGTGCGGTTGGCCTCGATCAGCCCGGCCGCCATGGAGGCGGCCACGCCCAGCGCGTCGAGGGTGCGCCCGGCGTCCAGCCCGAACAGCCGGGCGGCGGCGACCGCCCCGCCGAGAGTGCCGCAGATGGAGGTGGCGTGCTGGCCGTGCTCGAAGAAGACCGAGTTGCCGGCGGCGCGGTCGTAGCCGGCCATGCCGAGCCGCACGCAGACCTCCAGGCCCACCGCGACGGCGGCCACGGTCTCCCGGCCGGACGCGCCGGTGAGTTCGGCGGCGGCGAGCGCGGCCGGCACCACCGACGCGCTCGGGTGCAGCACCGACGGCAGGTGGGTGTCGTCGTAGTCCAGCGAGTGCGCCAGCACCCCGTTGCCGAACGCGGCCAGCGCGGCGGGCACCGGGTCGGCGACCCCGATCGCCCGGGCCTGCCCCCGCCCGCCCTGGTCGCGCACGTAGGCCAGGGCGGCTCGGCTGCTCGGCAGGTCGACGGCGGCCACGCAGAGCCCGACGACGTCGAGCAGCCGCTGGCGGACGCTGTCGACCACGGCGGCGGGCAGCGCGGCGGCGGGCGTGTCGGCGGCGAACGCGGCCAGGGCCTGCCCGAGGGTCGGCTCAGCCACGGCCCACCACCGCCAGCGGGCGCACCGGCGAGCCGGTGGCACCGTACAGGGGCAGCGGGGCCAGCACGAAGGTGAACTCGTGCACCGCGTCGCGGGCGAGCTCCTCCAGCGCCATCGCCTCGATCAGGTAGACGCCGTGCTCGACCAGGAGGATCCGGTGCGCCGGCAGGCTGCTGTGGCCCTGGCCGGGGCGCAGGCACTCGAAGGCGATGGTGTCGGCCCCGGCGGCGTGCACCCCGTGCGCGGCGAGCCACCGCGCGCCGTCGGCGCCCACCCCGGGCACGCCGGAGTCGTGGCCGACGTATCGGGTGCGGTCGGGGTCGTCGAAGTGCCGGCCCCAGCCGCTGCGGATCAACACCACGTCGCCGGGCTCCACGGGGGTGCCCTGCCGGTCGACGGCGGCGTCCAGGTCGGCGGGGGTGATCTCGTAGCCGGCGGGGCAGTCGGGCCGGCCGAGGGCGGCGGGCACGTCGAGCAGGACGCCCCGGCGGACCATCGGCGCGACGGTGTGCACGCCGAGTTCGGTGAACCGCCCGCCGGACTGGGCGGCGGCGGCGTCCGCGCCGCCGTGCAGCAGCCCGTCGTGGGAGACGTGGGCGAGGGCGTCGACGTGCGTGCCGACGTGGGTGCCCATCACCAGCAGGTCGTTGGCCGCCGAGCCGCCGTCGGCGCGGACCATGTCACCGTGCCGGCGCGGCATGGTCAGCCAGAACGGCGGGTGGTTCGGCGACTGGGGCATGCCGATCGAGAGCAGCCGGCCGAGGTCGTAGATCTCGACTCCGGCGCGGACGGCGTCGAGCAGCCGGTCGGCGTGGCGGGCGGTGGTCGTCACGGTTCCTCACGTTTCAGCGGTTCGGCCACGCCGTCAGGCGACGATGTGGCGGGCTCGGAGATCGGCGATCTCGGCCGGGTCGCAGCCGAGCTCGTCGATCAACAGGGATTCGGTGTCGGCCCCGAGGGCGCGCCCGGTGAAGCGGATCCGTCCGGGGGTCGCGGACATCCGCCACATCACGTTGTGCATCCGCACCGGCCCGAGGTCGGCGTCGTCGACGGTGGTGAGCATCTCCGTGGCCCGCACGTGCGGGTCCTCGGCGATGTCGCGGGCGCTGTAGACGGGGGCGACGGCCGCGCCGGCCTCGGTGAACGCGCGGCTGACCTCGTCACGGGTGCGCTGGGCGATCCACCCGCCGACGTACGCGTCGAGCTCGTCGGCGTGCCCGGCGCGGCCGACGCCGGTGCGGAACCAGGGCTCGTCGATGACCTCGGGGTGGCCGACCAGGCGCAGCACCCGTTCGGCGATGGCCTGGGCGCTGGTGGAGACGGCGACCCACGCCCCGTCGCTGGTGCGGTAGGTGTTGCGGGGCGCGTTGTTGACCGACCGGTTGCCGTTGCGCTGCTCGACGACGCCGAGCTGGTCGTAGACGGTCGGGCCGGGGCCGACCGCCGTCATGATCGGCTCCAGCAGGCTCAGGTCGACGACCTGGCCCTCGCCGGTGCGGTCGCGGTGGCGCAGCGCCATCAGCACCGCCGAGGAGGCGGCGATGCCGCAGATGCTGTCGGCCAGGCCGAACGCGGGCAGGGTGGGTGGGCCGTCGGCGACGCCGGTGAGGTGGGCGAAGCCGCTCATCGCCTCGGCGAGGGTGCCGAAGCCGGCGCGGGAGGCGTACGGGCCGGTCTGGCCGAAGCCGGTGATCCGGGCGATGACCAGACCCGGGTTGGCCGCGTGCAGCTGCGCCGGGCCGATCCCCCAGCGCTCCAGGGTGCCGGGGCGGAAGTTCTCCACCAGCACGTCGGCGCGGGCGGCCAGGCGCAGCAGCAGCGCCGCGCCCTCCGGGGCGGACAGGCTCAGCCCGATGGTGCGCTTGTTGCGGGAGATCTCCTTCCACCACAGGGGATGGCCGTCCTTGGCCTTGCCGTGCCCGCGCATGCTGTCCCCGGCGGTCGGGTGCTCGATCTTGACGACGTCGGCGCCGAAGTCGCCGAGGATCTGGCAGCACAGCGGCCCGGCGAGGATCGTGGAGGCGTCCAGCACACGCAGCCCGGCGAGCGGGCCGTCGGCGGGCGTGGTCGGTGTGGTCACGGCGATCACCCCTCTGCCCGGTCGGCCGGCGGGCGGTAGCCCAGTTCGGCGGAGATGTCGGCGGCTGCGGCGGCCACCAGCGTCCCGTGGTCGGCGCAGACCTGCCGGGTGAACCGGTCCTGCGGCCCGCACAGGGAGATGGAGCCGAAGACCTGGCCGGTGCCGTAGCGGATGGCGGCGGCGACGCTGCCCGCGCCGTTCTGCCGCTCCCCGATGCTCACCGCGTAGCCCTGGCGGCGGATATGGGCGAGCTCGTCGCGCAGCACGGCCGGGTCGGTGATGGTCGAGGGGGTGACCCGCTCCAGCGGCTGGGCCAGGTACTCGTCGAGCTCCACGGCGGGCAGCGCCGCGAGGATCGCCTTGGACGACGAGCCGGAGTGCAGCGGGTGGCTGGTGCCCAGGGACACCGACATGCGGACCTCGTGCGGGGACAGCACCTGGTCGATGTAGACCCGGATCGAGCCCTGCCGCACCGACAGGGTGGCGGTCTCGCCGGTGCGGCGGACCAGCCTGACCAGGTACCGGCGGGCGATCTCCGGGACGTCCAGCGCGCGCAGTGCGGCCAGGCCCACCGCGAGCGCCCCGACGCCGAGCCGGTAGCGCTTGGTGTCCTCGTCGAAGTCGAGGAACTCGTCGGCGGCCAGCTCCTTCAGGATCCGGTACGCGACCGCCTTCGGCAGCCCCAGCTCGCGGGCGATGGTGGACACCCCGAGGGTCTCCGGCGCCCGGGCGGCGATGATGTTGATGACGTCGAGGGCCCGGCCGAGGCCGGAGCGGACCCGCCGGTCATCGGGTGCGACGAGGGGGGTGGTGGTCATGTCTGTCCTCACTGTGGGCGGACGCGGGCGGAAGGGCAGGGCGACCGCCGGTCACGGTGGCGTCGCGGGGGTGCCCGGCGGCAATCCTCGCAACTGCCGCTGCCGTTCCACGGCGACGACGAGCGCCACCGAGGCGAGCACGACGACGCCGGCGAGCACCTGCCGGCCGGTGAGCCGCTCGTCGAGCACCGCCATGCCCAGCAGCACCGCGATCACCGGGTTCACGTAGGCGTAGGTGGCCACGAGTTGCAGGGGCGCGCGGCGCAGCAGCCAGGTGTAGACGCTGAACCCGACGACGGTGCACACCAGCATCAGGTAGGTCCAGGCGACCCAGGAGCGGCCCGTGACCTCGGCCGGGCGCAGCCGGTGCCACTCGCCGGCCGGCCACGCGGCCACCGCCACGGCCGCGCCGCCGGCGAGCATCTGCCAGCCGGTGCCGACCAGGTGGTCGGCCGGGGCGGGCAGCCGCTGGGTCAGCGTCGAGCCGGCCGCCCAGACCATGGTGGACGCCACGATGGTGGCGATCCCGGCCAGGTGCAGGCGCTGGTCCCCGGCGAGCACCAGCAGGGCCAGCCCGGCGAGTCCACCGAGGACCCCGACGACGGCCGCCGGCCGGGGCCGCTGCCCGCCGCCGAGGCGGATCGCCAGCACCCACAGCGGCATCGCGGCGACGAGCAGGGAGGCCAGGCCGGACGACACGTGCTGCTGGCCGACGGCGAGCAGCGCGCTGCCCGCACCGACCATGAGCAGGCCGCCGGCCAGCACGCCGGGCCACCGGTCGCGGGGCAGGCGCAGCCGGGCCGGGCCGTTGCGCGCCGCCACCACCGCGAGCACCAGGGCCCCGGCGGCGAGGAACCGGCCGGCGGTGGAGACCATCGGCGGCAGGCTCTCCAGGGCCACCCGGTTGCCCAGGTAGGTGGAGCCCCACAGCAGGTAGACCGCGCCCAGCCCGGCGGCGAGCGCGGCCGGCTCCACCGGTGGTGGGCCCGCCACCGCCGGGGCCGCCACCGCGGTGGGCTCAGCGCCGGACATGGGACCGGGTCACGGGGTCACCGCCGGGGCGTCGAGGTCGCACTGGGCGGCCACGGCGTCGGCGAACGCCTCGGGCTGCTCGTCGGCCACGAAGTCGGTGCCGCCGGGGATGGTGACCAGCGGGGCGTGCGGCAGGGCGGCCCGCACCACGGGCGTCATCCGGTCGACCAGGTCGTCGGCGCCGTGCAGCAGCACGGTCGGCACCGCCGCCAGGGCGGCCGTGTCCAGCCGGTGGTCAAAGACGGCCCGGTACGCGGTGGCGTAGTCCGGCCCGGTCATCAGATACTCGGCGACCTGCCGGTCCGCCTCGTCGGGGCTGAGCCGGGGGTAGAGGCCCCAGACCCGGTCCCAGATCACCCGCAGGTGCGACCCGTCGCGCTCCGGCGTGTAGCCGGGGGCGTAGGTCGCCTTCTTGCGGGCGCGTTCGGCGTCGTCGTAGAGCGGCAGCCCCTGCAGGATGAGCCGGCGGACCCGGTGCGGGGCCCGCAGGGCGGCCTCCGCGGCGATCACCGCGCCGGTGTGCTGGCCAAGCAGGCGCACCCGGTCCAGGCCGAGGGCGTCGGCGGTCTGCCAGAGCGCGGCGGCGTACTGCGGGATGGTCCACGGCTGCGGCGGGGCGTCGGACATCCCGAAGCCGGGGGTGTCCACGGCGACGACGCGCAGCCCGCGCCGGGCCAGGGGCGCGAGCGCCAGGTCGTAGGTCGCCGACGACAGCGGCGACTGGTGCGCGATCAGCAGGGTGGGGCGTCCCGGCGTGCCGGCGTGGCGGTAGTGGACCTGGCCCCAGGGCAGGTCGACGTAGCCGCGCGCGGCGCGGCCCCGCACCCGGGTCACGCGGTCACCGCCAGGGCGGCCATGACCTCGATGACGTGCCGGATGCCGTCGCGGTAGTCGTCGAGGCGGATGTTCTCGTTGGGCCCGTCCACCCCGGAGTCGGCGCGGGACACGCCGACGCCGACGATGGGCCGGGCGGCGAGAGCACCCTGGTTGCCGATCCACTGGGTGTACGGCTCGATCACGGGCTCGGCGCCGTACGCGCGGCGGGCGGCGTCGGCGACCAGGGCGACGAACGGGTCGCGGTGGTCGGTCATGTTGGGCCGGCTGGTCGCCATGACCTCGATGTCGACGTCGCCGAAGCCGGTGGCGGCGAGGTGGTCGCGGACGGCGGCGAGCACCCGCTGCGGGTCCTGGCCGGGCACCAGCCGGATCTCGACCTTCGCGGCGGCCGTGGCGGGGATGCCGAGGGTGACGTCGTCGCGCATGTCGCCGCCGGCGATGCCGGTCACGGTCAGCGTCGGCACGGTGCGGATCGCCACGGCGGCCTGCCGGTCGTCCAGCCCGCCGGTGAAGCCGCGCACGCCGGCCCGCTCGCGCAGGAAGTCGCCGTCGAACTCCACCTGGTCGAGCAGGTCGCGTTCGGCGTCGGTGAGCGGGCGCACGTCGTCGGCGAAGCCGGGCACGGTGACCGTGCCGTCGGGGCGCTGCAACTGCGCCAGGGCGGCGGCGAGCCGGGCCGTCGCGGCCGGCAGCAGCGCGGTGTTCTGGCTGGTCAGGTCCCGGGGCAGGGTGCGGACGGTGAGCCGCAGGTAGAGCACGCCCTTCTCGGCGAGCTTGAGCAGCGGCCGGTCCTGCCCGTCGCGCCAGGAGTTCTCCCACAGCGCCGCGTCGCTGGCCAGCCGGTCGGCGTACGCCGCGCAGAACGAGCCGAGGCCGGGGCTGTGCAGCCACTGCTTGCCCTCGAAGATGAACCGGCTGGTGACCGGCGGGGTCAGGCCCGCCAGCCGCCAGGCGGCCACCGCGTGGATGCGCGACATCAGCGCGCCCTTGTCGTCGGCGACGCCCCGGGCGTAGAGGCGGCCGTCGTGGATCTCGGCCGCGTACGGCGGGCTGATCCAGTCGGCGTCGTCGCCGGCCGGTTCGACCTCGACGTCGTAGTGGGTGAAGTGCAGCAGCCTGCGCCGCCCCGCGCCGGGGATCTCGGCCAGCACGTACGGGTGGGACTGCTCCCACTCGATGATCTCGGCCTGGCCGCCCCAGCGGCGCACGGAGTCGGCGATGAACCGGGCGGTGGCCGCCATCTGGTCGGGCTCCTGCCGGCGGCTGCGGATGCGGCAGAGCTGCTGGAGCTCGGCGACGAACTCGTCGAGGTGGGTGTCCACCGCGGCGAGCGCGGCGGCGGTGTCCGGGTGGGGCATGGGTTCCTCCGCGTGGCTCAGTGGATGGTGACGCCGCCGTCGACGAAGACGGTCTGGCCGGTGACCATCGCGGCGGCGTCGCTGAGCAGGTAGGCGACGGCGTTGGCGACGTCGTCGGGGTGCGCCATCCGCCCGAGCGGGATGGTGGCCAGCTTCTCGGCGAGGTACGCGGCGTCGCCGCGCACGTCGGTGGTCATGTCGGTGGGGACGATGGTCGGACCGACCGCGTTGACCCGAATGGCGTCGCGCGCCCACTCCAGGGCCAGCACCCGGGTCAGGTGCAGCACGCCGGCCTTGCTGACGCAGTAGCCGACGGTGTTCAGCACGGCGATCTGTCCGTTGGTGGAGCCGAGGTTCACCACGGCGCCCCGGGCGGCGCGCAGCGCCGGGTACGCCGCCTGGCACATCCGGAACGTGCCGGTGAGGTTGACGTCCAGGACGGTGGTGAAGTCCTCCTCGGTCATCGTGGCCGCCGGCCCCCGGCGGACCACGCCGGCGTTGTTGACCAGCAGGTCGAGCCGGCCGTGCCGGTCGAGGACCCCGGCGACCAGGCCCGCGCAGGAGCGCGCCGAGCGGATGTCGACCCGGTGGCGGCTGTGCGGCCCGCCGGGGTCGTCGACGTCGGCCAGGTCGGCGTGGGCGACGACCGCGCCCCGCTCGGCGAGGGTGGCGGCGATCCGCGCGCCGATGCCCCGGGCCGCGCCGGTGACCAGGGCGACCCGGCCGTCGAAGCGGTTGACGTCGCCGGGCCGGCTCATGCGCCGATCACCTTGGTGTCCTCGGCCCAGAAGGCCAGCCGGCGCTGCAACAGCCGGATGACGAAGTGCGCGAGCAGGCCCATCACCGACAGGACCACCAGCACGGCGAACATGCCGGCGATGTCGAAGTTGTAGTTGGTCTGCAGCAGCAGGTAGCCCAGGCCCTCCTTCGCGCCGATGAACTCGCCGACGACCGCGCCGAGGATGGCGAAGACGATGCCGATGTCCAGGCCGGCGAAGATGAACGGCAGCGCGCTGGGCAGCCGCACCATCCGGAAGATCTGGGCCCGGCTGGCGCCGAAGACGGTGAGCATCTGGATCCGGTCGGCGTCGGCGGCCCGCAGCCCCTCGATGACGTTGACCAGCATCGGGAAGAACGAGATGACGGCGGCCATGACGACCTTGCTGCTGAGCCCGAAGCCGAACCAGAGCACGAACAGCGGCGCGAGGGCGACCTTGGGCACGGTCTGGAACGCCACGATGTACGGCATCAGGGTCGCCTCGACCACCTTGATCTGGGAGATGAAGGTGCCCAGCAGCACGGCAGCGCCGACGCCGATGGCGAAGCCGAGCAGCGCCTCCTGGGTGGTGACCCAGAAGTGGCCCCAGAACCGGTCGTCGGTGAGCTGCCGGTGCAGCGCCTCGACGATCTGGGACGGGCGGGGCAGCACGTACTCGTCGACGTCCAGCAGCCGCGTGCCGTACTCCCAGGCGAGCACGACCACGACGAAGACCGTGGGGACGAGCCAGAGCTGGGGACGTTCGCGCAGGTCGACCCGGCGTCGCCGGGTGGCCGCCGGCCCGGGGGCCGGCGCGGTGGGGGTGTCCACTACCTCGGTGTCTGCCATGGCGGCACCTCCTCAGTCGATGACGCCGGCGGCGTTGAAGTGGCGGCGGATGCGTTCGACGTAGACACCCGCCCGGTCCGAGGACATGACGCCCAGGTCGCGGGGCCGGTCCAGGTCGATGCTGAGGATCTCGGCGATCCGGCCGGGGCGGGGGCTGAGCACCACCACCCGGTCGGAGAGGAAGACCGCCTCCGGGATGGAGTGGGTGACCAGCACCGCGGTCTGTCCGCTCTCCCGCCAGATGCGCAGCAGCTCGACGTTCATGTACTCGCGGGTCATCGCGTCGAGCGCGCCGAACGGCTCGTCCATGAGCAGCACGGCGGGGTCGTGCACCAGCGCCCGGCAGATGCCGGCGCGCTGCTGCATGCCGCCGCTGAGCTCGTGCGGGTACTTCCGTTCGAAGCCGGTCAGGCCCACCATGTCCAGCAGCTCCTGGGCGCGGGCCCGGTGCCGGGCGGGATCCAGCTTCTGGATCTCCGCCGGCACCATGACGTTGTCGAAGATGGTGCGCCAGGGCAGCAGCGTGGGGGCCTGGAACACCATCCCGACCTCGCGGAGGGGGCGGACCACCTCGGTGCCGGCGATCCGCACCGTGCCGGCCGTCTTCGGGCTCAACCCGGCGAGGATCTTGAGCAGGGTGGTCTTGCCGCAACCCGACGGGCCGACGACCGAGATGAACTCGCCCCGGCGTACGGTCAGGTTGATGTCGCGCAGGGCCTGGGTCGGCGCCGACCGGCGCGGCTGGTACTGCTTGTCCAGCCCGGCGACCTCGATCCAGGAGTCCTCCGACACCGGTGCCGGCTGCTGCGTCCGGCGACCCATCGCCTTGATGGCCATCGAATTCCCTTCCGCGTCCGCTGCCGCTACTTGGCGGGGTAGTTGGCGGCCTTGTCGAGCACCGCGGCCTTGTCGAAGTCGTTGGCCCCGGCGAGCAGGCCCGGCTCCCACACGTCGCCGAGCTGCACGTTTCCGGTGATCTGGCCGGCCTCCTTGGTGTACGCCTGGGTCTTGGTCCACTCCTGGTCGCTGATCGCGCCCCAGTCGCCGAACTGGTCGGGCGTGCCCGCGGCCGGGGTGGCGGTCTTCAGCCACGCGGTGAGGCTGCGGGTGTCGGCCGGCAACTGGTCGGCGGCCTGCTTGCCGGCGAGGATCTGCGGGAACACCTGGTAGCCGATGCGCATGGCGGCCTCCGGGTTCTTCGCGGAGAAGAGCATCGCCTTGTACGCCGCCCGCAGGAACCGGGTGTAGACGTCCCTGTTGTCGTCGAGCTTGCGGGCGCCGACGGCGAAGCTCAGCGACCGGATGCCGTCGAAGGCGTCCGGGTTGTCGAGGTACTTCAGCGTGATCCCGGAGTTCTCGATCACCGCGTACGCCTGGGTGTAGAGGGCCAGCATGTCGACCTTGCCGTCGTTGAGCGCGGCGGCGGCCGGCGCGCCGACGCCGACCGGCAGCAGCTCCACGTCCTTGGCCGGGTCGAGCCCGGCGGCGGCGACGAAGGCCCGGGCGTACGGCGCGGAGCCGGAGGCCAGGCTGATCACGCCGATCTTCTTGCCCTTGAGATCGGCGGCGCCGGTGAGCGTGCTGTCCGGCTTCACCGCCATCACCCACGGCCAGTTCTGCACCAGGCCGCCGATGGCCTTCACCGGCACGTTCTTCTCGACCGCGCCGAGGATGGAACCGCTGTCGGCGGCCGTCAGGTCGGCGCTGCCCGAGGCGACGGCCTGGAGGGCGGCGACGGAGCCGTCGGTGTTGATCGTCTCGACGGTGAGCTTCTCCTCGGCGAAGTAGCCGAGCTCCTTGGCGACCGCGTAGACGGCCACCTCCTCCTTGGGACCGATGACCGCGGAGGCGATGGCGAAGGTCAGCTTCGCCGGCGCGCCCTCCTCGGCCGCCGCGTCGTCGCCGGAGCCCCCACATCCGGCCAGGGCCAGCGCGGCGACCAACACCGCCGGCAGCACACCCCACTTCTGCTTCATATCGGCACCTCGTCCTCAGGGTTCTTTTAAGTAGGGAAGAGCAGCCGCGCGGGACCCACGCGGCGGGTGGGACGGTTCGGTGAGGCCGGCCGCGGGTGAGGCCGGTGGGCCGGGCGGCCCGGGGAGGGTCAGCGGGACGGGTCCCGCCGCGCCACGGCGGTGGCGAGGTCGTTGTAGACGTGCTGCTCGACGATCAGCCCGCCGCGCAGGACGAACACGTCGGCGTAGCGGATCCCGTCGAACGGTTCGCCGTCGGGCCACTGCCCGTACAGGCGGCCGAGGGAGGTCACCGAGACGCCGTCGTCGGCGGCGGTGCCGACCAGGTACCGGTCGCGGTGCTTGCGCACCCACCAGTAGGTGCCGGTCGCCGCCGACGCCAGCTCGGGCAGGGAGGCGAAGCGACGCCCGCCGGGGAAGACCATCAGCGCACCCGGGGCGAGCAGCCGACCGGCCCGGTCGAGGTCGCGGTCCTCGCAGAGTTGCAGGTAGTGGTCGACCAGCCCGGCGGCGTCCATCAGCCGCTCTTGCCGCTCAGGGCCGCTTCCCACTGGTCGCGCAGCGGGTGCTCGGCCGGGCCCTGCTCGGTGAGGATGCGCATCAGCCGGGTCAGCAGCAGGTCGCGTTCCCGGTCGAGCACGGCCTGCCCGTCGGCGTCGGCGGTGAAGCCGTCGAGGTCGCCGGGACCGAGCACGGCACGGCGGACGAGCAGTTGCTCCAGCGCCCGCAACCGCTGCCGGTCGACGTGCAGCTCGGTGGACAGCTGCAGCACCAGGTCGAGCAGCTTGCCGAAGCGGGGGTCGCCGAAGTAGTCGAACTCGGTGCTCATCACGCCTCCGGCTTCGTCGCGGCCAGCACGGCCCAGGGGAAGTGCCACTCGACCCGGTCGCCCCAACCCTCGGGGCGTACGCCGTCGCGGCGCTCGTCGAACGGGGTCCAGCTCGCGTCGACCAGGCCGGCCTCGGCGCAGACGGCGAGCAGGTCGGAGCCGAACAGCGCGTGGAAGAACGGCTCGTTGTTGCGCTCGGCGTGCTCGTAGACGGTGGCGTCGCGCAGCGGGTCGCCGGTGAGCTGGAACTCCAGGAAGCGCAGCGCGCCGCCGGGCTTGAGCAGGCGGGCCGCCTCGGCGATCGTCTCCCGGATCGCCTCGGCGGGCATCTCGTGCAGGACCATCGTGCCGGTGACGACGTCGCAGGAGGCGCCGTCGAGGCCGGTGGCCCGCCCGTCGGCCTGCCGGTAGTCGATGGCCAGCCCCTGCGCCTCGGCCTCGGCGTGCGCCAGGCGCAGCCCGGGCGCGGCCAGGTCGACGCCGATGACCTGCGCCGACGGGTAGCGGCCGACCAGCGGGCGGGTGCTCTTGCCGAACCCGCAGCCGATGTCGACGACCCGGGTGGCCGCCGGCAGGTCCGGCAACGCGGTCTCGGTGAACAGCCGGTGGAACTTGTAGCCGTCGTTGTCGCGCAGCATGACGATGCGCGCGCCGAACTCGTAGACGTAGGCGGACATGTCGTCGGAGAAGAAGCCGCCCGGCTGGATGTGGATGTCGTAGTCGGTGTACCAGGCGGGCAGGTCGATGTCGGGGTCGAGGGTGAGCGCGCCGAGCGGCTGCGCCGGCACCCCGGCGAGCTGGGCGGCCAGCTCGTCGCGGCGGCCCAGGACGGCCTCCCCGGCGGTCTTCCACAGCATCTTCTGCTGCACCCGCTCCAGGTGGCTGAACCACGGGTAGAGCGGCAGGTCGCGCAGGGTCGCGCCGGCGTCGGCGATGGTGGCCGCGGGTTCGCCGGTGGCGGCGTACTCCCGGGTGAGGGCGGGGTAGACGGTGTCCGCCCAGCGCTTGCGCAGGCCGAGGACGAAGTCCACGGCGGAGCGTTCGTCGAGGGTGAGTCGATCCTCGATGTCCAGCATGCGGATCTCCTTGCGTCGCGCCGTCCCGGTGAGGCGGGCGGCTCGGTGAGGGGATGCTCGGGTCGGTGCCGGCGGGGGTCCGCCACCGACGTGGTCAGTAGGCGAGGGCCACCGCGGCGGCGTCGGGGCTGTCGTGGCGGCCGAGGAACGCGCCGGCGTACCGGCCCTCGTAGACCGCCTCCAGCGTGGTGCGGGGTGCGTTGGCGTCACCGACGAGGTGGATCCGGGGTCCGTCGGGCGCCGCGTCCAGGTGGCGGAACAGGGTGTCGTCGGCGGCCGGCGTGCCGGCGTCGACGACGGCGGTGACGCCGTCGACGGGCACGTCGACGCCGGCCAGTGGGCCGGTGAGGGCGACCGTGTCGCCGTCCACCGCGCGGAGGGTCCGCAGTGGATGGACGACGACACCGAGTTCGGTGAAGCGCCGCAGCAGCGCCAGTCGGGAGTAGGTGGTGATCCGGGCGGCGAGGCTCGCCGTCGGGGAGACCAGGTGCACCCGGGCGCCCCGCCGGGCCAGCGCCTCGGCGACGGAGGACGCCGCCCAGGTGCCGTCGTCGTCGAGGACGACGTACGCGCAGGCGTCGGCCCCGGGCGCGTCGAGCAGGTCGACCGCCTGCCACAGGTCGAGCACGGGCGGCCCGCCGGGCAGGGGGCGGCGGGCGGGGCGGGAGCCGGTGGCCACCACGACGTCGTCGTAGCCGCCGTCGCGTACCCCGGCGGTGGTGACCCGGTGGCCGAGGAGGATCTCGACGCCGGTGGCGCGCGCCTCGGCGGCGAGGTCGCGGGTGAGCAGGCCGAGCCGTTCCCGGCCGGGCACCCGGGCCGCGACGCGGACCTGGCCGCCGAGGTCGTCGGCGGCCTCGGCGAGGGTGACCCGGTGGCCGGCGCGGCGGGCGGCGGTGGCGGCGGCCAGGCCGGCCGGTCCGCCGCCGACCACCAGGACCCGGCGGGACGGGGCGGGCCGCCGCCAGGCCGAGGCCCACGCCCGTTCGACGCCGACCTCGGGGTTGACCACGCAGGTGATCGGCAGGCTGGCCTCGACGCGGGCGATGCAGCCCTGGTTGCAGGCCAGGCAGGAGCGGGTCTCGTGCTGCCGGCCGGCGGCGGCCTTGCGGACCAGGTGCGGGTCGGCGATGTGCGGGCGGGCCAGGCCGACCAGGTCCGCCTCGCCCGCCGCGATCAGCTCGGCCGCCTCGGGCAGGCTGTCGAGCCGGCAGACGGCCAGCACCGGCAGGTCGGGGAACTCCCGGGAGAACCGGGCGGCGTGGTGGCGGAACGGCGCGTGCCCGAAGCTCATGTCGGCCATCTGGGTGGCCAGCGACCAGCTGCCGTGGTAGGCGGAGTGGCTGACGTGGACGTAGGCCAGCGGGTGGTCGGCCCGCAGCCGGGCGACGATCTCCACCATCGCGTCGGGGTCGAGCCCACCGGGGAGGAACTCGTCGGCGCTGATCCGCAGCCCGACCGGCAGGTCGGCGACGGCGGCGTGGACGGCGTCGAGCACCTCGCGGGTCAGCCGCATCCGGTTGGCCAGGCTGCCGCCGTAGTCGTCGTCGCGGCGGTTGGTGTGCGGGGAGAGGAACTGCTGGAGCAGGTGCCCGTGTCCGGCGTGGACCTCCAGCCCGTCGAAGCCGGCCCGCCGCATCCGGCGGGCGGCGGCGGCGAACGCGGCGACGACGGTGGCGAGGTCGCGGCGGCCCATGGCGTGCGGCACGTGCGCCCCGGCGGCCCAGGCCACCGGGGAGGACGACCAGGCGGCGGTGCGGGTGGCGTCGCCGTTGGCCTGCCGGCCGGCGTGCATGATCTGGGCGAAGATCCGCGCGCCGTGGGCGTGCACGGCGTCGGTGACCCGCTGGTACGCCGGGACGCTCGCGTCGGTGAAGCTGCCGAGGCTGATGCTGCGTCCGGCGCTGGTGGGGTGCACCCGGATCGCCTCGGTGATGATCAGCCCGACGCCGCCGCGGGCGCGCTCGGCGTGGTAGGCGGCGAGCCGGTCGGTGGGCTCGTTGTGCAGGCCGAAGTTGGTGGTGTGGCCCGGGACGAAGACCCGGTTGCGCAGGGTCAGCGAGGCGAGGCGGACTGGCGAGAGGAGCTTCCGCAGCTTCTCGTCGGCCATGCGCGGGCCTCCTGTCTGGACCTACCGACCCCCGACCGCAGATCGTTCGGGTGGACCGTACGCCGTTCGAACAAGAGGAACGCTAGGACTGCCGTTCACCTCCCGTCAATGACTTACCACTCAGTAACATCACTTGAGACCCGGCCTTGACCTGCTGTTTCTCTCAGCCGAACGGGGCGGCAGGCCGAGCGCGTCGCACGCCCGCTCGTGCATCCGGACCACCTCCCGCCGGATCTCGGCCCGTTCGCTGATCCGCCGGGCGAACGGGATCCGCACCGGCACCTCGATGCCGTCGACGGCGACGGCGAAGTCCATGCCGTCGGCGTCCAGCCCCGTCGCCCGCGCCCGGGTGGCGTCCGGGCAGCCGCCGAGGGCGCGGCAGATCAGCAGCGAGTCGTCGGCGTGGTCGGCGTTCATGTGCCGGCAGACCGCGCGCACGATGTCGGCGTCGAACGGCTGCGCGGCGTCCGCGCCGGACGGCTGCCCCGCGCCGTGGGGCGCGGGTCGGTGCGGCCGGCCGGTCACGCCACGGCCTCCGTCGCCGCGGCGTCGGCATCGGCGACGGCGTCGGGCACGTGCCGGGCCAGCGCGGCGAAGACCGCCGTGTTGTGCCGGTACGCCAGCAGCACCTCCTCCAGCAGGGCCGCCTCGGCCGCCGGGTCGAGCGGCAGGGCGTCCAGCCGCGCCCGGTAGGCGTCCTTGTACGCCTTCGGCCGGGTGATCCGGTCGAACGCGTAGAAGCCGGCCCCCGCCTGCGCGCTCAGCCCGTACCGCCTGGCGACGGCCCGGCCGATGTGCCGGCCGCCGGAGAGGTCGCCGAGGTAGCGGGTGTAGTGGTGGGCGATGAAGCGCTCCGGGGAGGTGACGCCGACGGCGCGGATCCGGTCGGCGTAGGCGAGCGTGGCCGGATGCGGTGCGCTCCGCCGCGCCCAGTCCGGCCCGACCAGGTGGGCCAGGTCCGCCTCCAGCGCGGGCAGCCGGGTCAACGCGTCGTCGACGAACGGCCCGGCGAGCGGGTCGTCGCGCATCGCCTCGGCGGCCGACTCCAACGCCCGGTACAGGGCGTGGTGCTGCACCACCAGGTCGACGTAGCCGGCGAGGTCCACGTCGCCGGCGACCAGCGCCGTGACGTAACGCTGGCCCTCGGCGGCGGCGTGGGCGCCCTGGCTGGCGGCCCGCAACCGGGCCGAGAACGGGATGGGTGGCGTGCTCATCTATTCCTCCGGAACGACGGTGCGGTGGGCTGGACCCCGGCGGCGGGGCACGATCAGCGGCAGGCGGGTACGCGGGTGCGGCACGACCTCGATGTCGTGCCCGTAGACCTCGCTGAGCAGGGGTGGGGTCAGGACGGCGGCCGGCGTGCCGGTGGCCCGCACCCGCCCGGCGGCGAGCAGGGTCATCCGGTCGGCGTACGCCCCGGCCAGGGCGAGGTCGTGCAGCACCACCACCACGGCGTCACCGGCGTCGGCGCGGTCGCGGGCGATGCGCATGACCAGCTCCTGGTGGCGCAGGTCGAGGGCGGCGGTCGGCTCGTCGAGCAGCAGCACCCCGGCCCGCTGCGCCAGCGCCCGGGCCAGCGCCGCGCGGGCCTGCTCGCCGCCGGAGAGGGTGGGGAACGGCCGGGCGGCGAACCGGATCACGTCGCAGCGCCGCATGCTCTCGGCGACGACCGCGTCGTCGTACGCCTGCTCGGGCCGCCCGGCCCAGGGCGCGCGCCCCATCCGGACGACGTCGACCACGGCGAACGGGAAGCTCAGCGTATGCCGCTGGGTCAGCACCGCCCGGCGCATCGCGAGCTCCACGGCCGACCACCCGCCGAGGGGACGGCCGTCGACCTCCACGGTCCCGGCGGTGGCCGGCAGGTCGCCGCTGACGGCGGCCAGCAGGGTCGACTTGCCCGCGCCGTTGGGGCCGACCAGGGCGTGCACCTCACCGGCGCGGACGGCGAGGTCGACGCCGTCGAGCACCGGCCGGCCGGCGCGTGCGACCCGCAGCCCGGCGGCCCGGATCCGGGTGCTGCCCGGCGTCGCCGGGGCCGGCGGCTGCGGCGCCGCCCGGCGGCCGAGCAGCCGCAGCCGGGCCCGCCCGCGCGGGAGACCTGCTCCGCCGGAGGGGATCGGGTGCCCGGGCCCGCTCATGCCCAGCCTCCCGCGCGGTCCCGCGTACGCCGCAGCAGCCAGAAGAACGCGGGCCCGCCCACGACCGCGGAGAGCACCCCCAGCGGCAGTTCCTGGTAGTCGACGAGGGTGCGGGCGGCGAGGTCGGCGGCGATGACCACGATCGCGCCGCCGAGCGCGCTGGCCGGCACCAGCAGCCGGTGCCCGGGGCCGGCGACCATCCTCATCAGGTGCGGCACGACCAGGCCGATGAAGCTGATGATGCCGGTGAAGGCGACCGCCGCCGCGCCGAGCAGCGCGGTCACCACGATCATCCGGACGCGCAGCCGCTCCACGTCGACGCCGAGGTGGCGGGCGGACCGCTCGCCGAGGGCGAGCAGGTCGAGCCGGCGGGCGTCGGCGAGGGTGGCGGCCAGGCCGACCGCGAGGCAGGGGGCGGCCAGCCCGACGGCCGACCAGCTCGCCTGGGCGAGGCTGCCGAGGTTCCAGAACGCGATGGCCTGCACGCCGGACTCGTCGGCGACGAACATCAGCAGCCCGATCGCGGCGCCGGCGACGGCGTTCACGGCGACGCCGGTGAGCACGAGGGTGACCACCTCGGTCCGGCCGCCGGAGCGGGCGAGCGCGTAGACCAGCCAGGTGGTGGCGAGCCCGCCGGCGAACGCGGCGGCCGGCACCGTCCAGCCGCCCAGGACGGTGACGCCGGTGACGATGGCCAGGGCCGCGCCGAGGGCCGCGCCCGCGGACACGCCGATGACGCCGGGCTCGGCCAGCGGGTTGCCGAAGACGCCCTGCATCACCGCCCCGGAGCAGCCGAGCGCCGCGCCGACCACGGCGGCGAGCGCCACCCGGGGAAAGCGGACGAGCCACAGCGCGCTCTCGCCGTGCGGGGCGGCGGGGCGGGGGCCGACGTCCAGGCCGAGCCGGTGCAGCACCGAGCCGAGCACCTCCGCCGGGGCGATCGCCACCTGCCCCCGGCCGGCGGCGAACAGGGCGACCAGCAGCAGGCCGGCGGTGAGCCCGGCGAGCAGGAGAGCCCCGCGCCGGGGCCGGCGTCCGCGGGCGTGGCCGGGCGCGGCGTCCACGGTGGCCGGTGGGGTGTCGATGGCGGTCATGACCGGTCCCGGCAGTGCAGCGCGTCGGCCAGAGCCCGCAGGACCCGGCCGGAGCGGGTGCCGAAGGTGAGCAGGACGCCGTCGTCCATGTCGACGATCCGGCGGGCCGCCCCGGCGGGGGTCTGCGCCACCCCGGGGAGCGTGAGCAGGCCGTCGACGCCGCCGACGGACGCCAGCCCGCCGCTCATCACCAGGATCACGTCGGGGGCGGCGTTGATCAGGCCCTCGCTGGTCAGCGGCCGGAACTTCGCCAGGCCGATCGCGGTGCCGGCGTCCACCCCGCCGGCCGCCTCGATCATCGTGTCGGAGCCGGCGCCCCGGCCGCCGATCAGGTAGACCCCGGCCGTGCCGCGCAGGTAGAGGAAGGCGACGCGGGGCGACGCGCCGTCGGGCACGCCGTCGCGGGCGGCGGCGATCTCACCCTGGACCCGGGCGACGAGCCGCTCGCCGGCCTCGCCGACGCCGAGCGCGGCGGCGATCGCCCGCACGTGCGCGGGCACGGCGTCGAGGGTCTGCTCGGCGGCGACGAGGACGACGGGGATGCCGGCGGCCCGCAGCTGGCGCAGCGTCTCGGGTGGACCGATGCTGTCGTCGGCGAGGATGACGGTGGGCGCGAGGGCGAGCACCGCCTCGGCGGACAGGTCGTGCCCGGCGGGGGTGACCACGGGCAGGCGCGCGGCGGCCGGGAAGGTGGTCGAGGTGTCCCGGCCGACGACGTTGCCGCCGAGCCCGAGGCTGAACACGATCTCGGCGATCGAGCCGTAAAGGTTGACCGGCAGGATCCGCGTCGCGTCGGTGACCGTGGTGGCGACGCCGTCGGCGGAGGCGACGGTGACCGGCAGGGCCGGGGTCGGCGCGGGGTCGAGCGGGGTGACGTCGGTGTCGGGCAGGGCGGCGGTGACCGGGCCGCAGGAGGTCGCCGAGGGGGTCGTCCCGCCGCCGGCCGTCGCGCCGGCGCAGCCGGCCAGGGCGCCGGCGACCAGCAGCAGGACGGCCAGCGGCGCGCGGCCCCGGCCGGGCGAGATGGCGCGGCGGGTCAGGGCGCGGCGGGTCGACGCCCGGCGGGTCACGGGGCGGCCCTCCGCCGGCGGCGGCGCAGGCCGGCGAGCAGCATCAGCCCGAGCAGGGGCAGGGCCAGCGCGGCGAGCCACCAGCCGCCGACGCCGGAGGCGGCGCTGACCCGGGTGACCTGGGCGGCGGGGTCGGCGGTGTCGCCCGGGGCGGCGACCGCATCGGCGCCGGCGGCGGTCGGTGCCGCGCTGCCGGCGGGCGCGGCGGTGCCCGGGGCGGCGGCCGAGGCGGCGGGCGGCGCGGCGGTGGTGGTACGCGCGGTGGGTCCGGCGCCGCCCGGGCCGGCGGCCCCGGTGGTGGCCGGGGCGGCGCTGGACCGGGCCGGGGTGGCCGCCGCGGCGAAGGTGATCGGCACCCGGACGTCCTGGGAGCGGTCGGCGGGGCGGGTGTGGTCGGCGCGGGTGGCCACCACGCACCGGCGGACGGTGCAGTCCACGTCGCCGATGCGGGTGCCGACGGTGAGGGTCACCCGGAAGGAGCCGCCCGCGCCGTAGGGCACGGCCAGTCCCTCCCCGTAGGACGGCGGGTTGGACGAGATCCAGTGCGAGGCGCCGGTGCTGCCGGTGGTGTCGGCCCCGCCGCCGCACGGGCTGGGCGCGGCGCCGGCGCCGTTGTCCACGCAGTAGGCGACGTAGATGCCCTTGGTGACGTCGTAGCCGGTGCCGGAGACGGTGACGCTCGCGCCCGAGCGGGCGACGCCGCCGCTGGGCGTGACGGTGAGCGCCTGACCGCCGGCCCCTCGGCCGGTGCCGGCGTGGGCCGGCACCGCACCGGCGGCGACACCGAGGGTGATCAGTGCTGCGGTCAGGACGGCGCGACGCAGTGATCGCATCAGGCTCCCCACATGACGGATCAGGTCGGCTGACACACCGACCGTGACTAAGGTTTGCCTAACCTAAGCCAGAAGTTTGCAGTTCACAAGGGGTTCTTCGGGCCAAGATCTCCAACCTGTCGCCCCTGTGCCGCAGTAGTTAGGTTTGCCTAACCTCAACCACTGTCCGTATTGGGCGCGAGAAAGGAACAGCATGGTCCGATCCAGAACCGGTGCCGGCCGATGGCGGTCGCTGCGGTGGGCGGCGGTCGCCCTCCTCGGCGCCTCGGCCGCCCTCGTCGGCGTCACCCCCGCCTCGGCGGCCGGGGCCGACATCAGCACCGGCAGCCTCACCTGGGGCTTCAAGGCGTCGTTCCGCAGCTACGTCAACACCGGCAACGGCAACCCGCCGATCGCGGCGAGCAACGGGGCCAGCATCAACGCCGACGGCACCTTCACCTTCCCGGCGAAGGGCGGCACGTACGACGCCGGCACCGACGCCATCGACGCCAGGTACGGCGGGACGGTCGTCTTCTCGTACCCGGCGCACATGTTCACCATCACCCTGGCCAACCCGACGGTCGCCGTCTCCGGCGGCACCGCCGCCCTGAAGGCGGACGTCGACCTGGCCACCACCGCCGCCGAGCCGGTCTCGGTCCGCCAGGCCACCATCGCCACCATCGCCGTCACCGACGGCAACCCCGGCGGCAGCGGCGGCACGGTGACCGCGACCGACCTGGCGGCGACGCTGACCGCCGAGGGCGCCAGCGCGTTCAACGGCTTCTACGCCGCCGGCGCGGCGCTCGACCCGCTGTCGTTCACCTTCTCCACCGGTGGCGGCGGCGAGCCGGCCGGCCCGTCGGTCGACGTCAGCCCGTCCACCGGGGTCGACCCGGCCGGGGCGACGATCACGGTCGAGGGCAGCGGCTTCGACCCGGAGGCCAACGGGGCGGCCGGCATCTACGTCTCCTTCGGCCCGAAGGTCGACGAGCACTGGACGAACGCCGGCGTCCTCCAGGTCACCAAGTGGGTGAACAAGACGAACGAGCCGACGGAGGCCCGCGACCGGCTCCAGGCCGACGGCACGTTCCGCACCACCCTGCCGATCAGCGCGGTCTACACCGACCGCACCGGCGCGCAGGTCGACTGCACGCGGGTGCAGTGCTACGTGATCACCTTCGCCGCGCGCGGCTCGGCCGACCGGAGCCAGGACACCTTCACCCCGGTCACGTTCCGCAGCGCCCCGGTCGGCGGCGGCGACGCCGACCAGCGGATCACCGCCACCGTCACCGGCGGCGCGCTGACCCTCGGCGTGGCCGGCTCCACGGTCGCGCTGCCGGCGGTCAGCAACGGGCAGGTAGCCAGCGGGGCGCTGAACACCGCCACGGTGGCCGACCTGCGCGGCACCAACGCCGGCTGGAGCCTGGTCGGGCAGGTCTCCGACTTCGCCTCGGCCGGCGGCGGCAGCATCGACGCGGACAACCTCGGCTGGGTGCCGAGCGCGTCCGTCGTCACCGACGGCCTCGCCGGCACCCCCGGCGTGGTCACCCCGGGCGCGCCCGCCGCGCCCGGCGTCGGCCTGGGCACGGCGCGCGCGCTGTGCACCTCGGCCAGCGGCGCGAGCAACGGCACCTTCGGCTGCGGCGCCCAGCTCAACCTCGGGATCCCGGCGTCCGCCCCGGCGGGCGACTACACCGCGGTCCTGACGCTCACCCTCTCCTGATCACGGCACCACCGGTGGGACGGGCTCCGCGCCCGTCCCACCGGCCCGACCACCTGCGGAGCCCGGCATGCCCCTGCCCACCGCCCTGTCCCGGGCGAGCGTCGCGCTCGCCGCCGCGCTGCTCACGGCGACGGCCCTGCCCGCGCCGGCCGACGCCGCGCCCGCCCCGTCGCCGAGCGCCGACGGCTCCGGCCAGACCGGCGCGGCACGCTGGGCCGTGCAGCCGTCCAGCGCCAAGGGACCGACCGGGCGCAACTACTTCATCTACGACCTGGCCCCGGGCAGCACCCTGACCGACCACGTCGGCATCACCAACCTCGGCGACCGCCCGCTCACCTTCGACGTGTACGGCACCGACGCCTACACCTCCGCCGACGGCGCGTTCGCGCTGCTGCCGGCCGACCAGCCCGCCACCGACGTGGGCTCGTGGATCCGGTTCGAACGGCGGGCCTGGACCGTCCCGCCCGGCAAACGGGTCGACATCCCGTTCCGCCTCGCCGTGCCGGCCGACGCCACCCCGGGCGACCACACCGGCGGGGTGATCGGCTCGGTCGCCCGCGCCCGGACCACCGCCGACGGGCAGCGGGTCCTGGTCGACCAGCGCCTCGCCGCCCGGGTCCACCTGCGGGTCACCGGCCCGGTGCGCCCCGCCGTCACCGTCGAGTCGGTCGACGTCACGTACGACAACCCGGTCGACCCGTTCGCCGGCGGCGACCTCGTGGTCCGCTACCAGGTGCGCAACACCGGCAACGTCCGGGTCGCCGGCAGCGGCACGGTGGCCGTCGCCGGGCCCTTCGGCTGGGAGCAGGCCCGCACCTCCCCCACCGACCTGCCGGAGCTGCTGCCCGGCGGCACCTTCACCGTCACCGAGCGGATCACCGGCGTACCCCCGCTGCTGCGGCTGACCGCCGAGGTCGACCTGGCGGCCACCACCACGGACACCGCGCTGCCCCCGGTGCTGCGCTTCGCCAGGGTCTGGGCCCCGCCGTGGGTTCCGCTGGCCCTGCTCGCGGTTGCGGGCGGCTGGGCCGGGCTGCGGTGGTGGCGGCGTCGCGCCCCCGGCGACGGCGAGCGGGCCACGGTGGACGACCCGCGGCCCACCGTGGACGACGGGCCGGCCACGGTGGACGCCGGGCCGGCGACGGCATGAACGCCCCGACCCGCGCCGCCGCCCTCTCCGGAGCCGTGGCCCTGGCGCTGGCGCTGACGCCCGGGGCGGCCGGAGCCGCCGGCGGCGGGCCCGGCGTCACCCCGCCCGCCGGGCCGCTGCGGGTCGGGCAGCGGGTGCTGGTCGGCCTCGACGGCTGGCCCGCCGGCACGGTCCAGGTCGAGGTGTGCGGCAACGCCGCCCGGCGCGGGGCGCTGGACTGCGCGACCGGCGACGCCGTCCACGCCCAGGTGCCGCCGTCCGGCCGCGCCCGGCTGCCGGTGCTGCTGGCCGCCCCGCCGGTGGCCTGCCCCTGCGTGCTGCGCGTCCGGACGCCGACCGGCACGGCCGCCGCCACCGCCGACCTGCCACTGGCCGGGGTGGGCGCGCCGCCCGCCGCGCCGGGCGTCCCGGCCGGGCTGACCCTGGAGGCGTTGCGCGCCGACGACCGGTCCGGGCCGCGCGGATGGTTCGGCCTGCCGGGCGAGCTGGCCGTGCAGTTCAGCCTGCGCAACCCCGGCACCGAGGACGTGACCGACCCGCCGTTCACGCTGCTGGTCGGGCCCCCGGGCCGGGCCCGGACCATCGTGGCCGCCCCGGCGATCGGCACCGTCGCCGCCGGGACCACCCGCGACTACCGGATCACGGTGCCCACGGGCGCGGCCCCGTACGGCCGGTACGAGATCGACGGCCGGATCGAGACGCCCGGCCGCCCGGTCGCGTTCACGGTGGACGCCGCGCGGCGGCCCTGGGGCCTGCCGGTTGCCGCGGCGGTCCTCACGGCGGCGCTGCTGCTCGCCCGCCCTGGCCGCCGCCGGCACGCCGGCGGCGGCCAGGGCGTTCGCCGTGACCCGGCGGGCGTCGCGGCGGGAGGAGGAGCGGCCGACGCGCACCACGTCCCCGTTGACGGCCGGAGCCGCCGGGCACTACGTTCGGAATGAGGACACCCGTCCGCATGTCGAACACCGGCACGGACGCCACGACAGCGCAGGAGGCGGGGAGGCCGATGGCGAAGATCGTCTCGCTGGCCGACGGGATCGCGGAGCTGGTGCACGACGGGGACGCGGTGGCCCTGGAGGGGTTCACCCACCTCATCCCGTTCGCCGCCGGCCACGAGATCATTCGACAGGGGCGGCGCGGCCTGACCCTGGTGCGGATGACCCCGGACGTGATCTACGACCAGCTCATCGGGGCCGGCTGCGCCAGCCGCCTCGTCTTCTCCTGGGGCGGCAACCCGGGCGTGGGCTCGCTGCACCGCTTCCGCGACGCCGTGCAGCACTCCTGGCCGGCGCCTTTGGAGCTGGAGGAGCACAGCCACGCCGGGATGGCCAACCGCTACGTCGCGGGCGCCTCCGGCCTGCCGTTCGCCGTGCTGCGCGGCTACACCGGCACCGACCTGCCCCGGCACACCGCCACCATCCGCACCGTCGACTGCCCGTTCACCGGCGAGACGCTGACCGCGCTGCCCGCGCTGCGTCCCGACGTGACCGTGGTGCACGCCCAGCGCGCCGACCGGGCCGGCAACGTGCAGATGTGGGGCATCACCGGCGTCCAGAAGGAGGCGGTGCTGGCCGCGCGCCGGTCCCTGGTCACCGTCGAGGAGCTCGTCGACGAGCTGACGCCGGTGCCGGGGCAGGTCGTCCTGCCCGGCTGGGCGATCACGGCGGTGGCCCGGGTGCCCGGCGGCGCGCACCCGTCGTACACGCAGGGTTATTCGGTGCGCGACAACGACTTCTACCGCGACTGGGACGCGATCAGCCGGGACCGCGACGCCTTCCGGGCCTGGATCGCCCGGCACGTGCTGACGACGGAGACGCCGGCATGAGCGCGGCGGACTGGTCGGCCGACGAGATGATGACGGTCGCCGCCGCCCGGCAGTTGCGCGACGGCACCGTGTGCTTCGTCGGGATCGGCCTGCCCAGCACCGCGGCGAACCTGGCCCGCGTCACCCACGCCCCCGGCCTCGTGCTGGTCTACGAGTCGGGCTGCCTCGGCGCGAAGCCCGACCGGCTGCCGCTGTCCATCGGCGACGGCATCCTCGCCGACACCGCCGACGCGGTCGTCTCCGTGCCGGAGGTGTTCAACTACTGGCTCCAGCCCGGCCGCATCGACGTCGGGTTCCTCGGGGCGGCCCAGCTCGACCGCCACGGCAACCTCAACACCACGGTCATCGGCGGCTCCTACGCCGACCCGTCGGTCCGCCTGCCCGGCGCCGGCGGCGCACCGGAGATCGCCGCGTCCTGCGGCGAGGTGGTCGTCATCGTCCGGCAGAGCCGGCGAACGTTCACCGAGCGCGTCGACTTCGTCACCTCCGTCGGCTACGGCGCGGGGCCGGACGACCGGGCCCGGCTCGGGCTGCGCGGCGGCGGGCCCCGGACGGTGATCACCGACCTCGGCGTCCTCGAACCCGACCCGGCCACCCGCGAGCTGACCCTCACCCGGCTGCACCCCGGCGTCACCGTCGCGCAGGCCCGGGCGGCCACCGGCTGGCCGCTCGCCGTCGCCGCCGGGCTGACCACCAACGAGCCCCCCACCCCCGACGAGCTCGCCGCGCTGCGCGCCCTGCGATCCACCCTGGAGGCGACGACGTGACTCGCGCGTACGCCGTCGGGGCCGTCCCGGTGCCCGACGGCGACCGCGGCGGGCGGCGCGGCTACGCTGGCCACCGACGGTGACCGGGCGCCCCAGGCCATCACCCCGGGAGACCCTGCGGCAGGAGACCGAGTGACCGAGGCGGCGCGATCCGGGGAGTTCGTCCAGTCGCTGGAGCGCGGCCTGGCCGTGATCCGCGCGTTCGACGCCGAGCACCCCAGGCTCACCCTCAGCGAGGTGGCGCGGGCCACCGGGCTGACCCGGGCCGCCGCCCGGCGCTTCCTGCTCACCCTGGTCGAGCTGGGCTACGTGCACACCGACGGGCGGCTGTTCTCGCTGCGCCCGCGCGTGCTCGACCTGGGCTACGCCTACCTGTCGAGCCTGGGCCTGCCGGAGGTCGCCCGGCCGCACCTGGAGGCGCTGGCCGCGCAGGTGCGCGAGTCGTGCTCGGTGTCGGTCCTCGACGGCGACGAGGTGGTCTACGTCGCCCGCGTCGCCACCAGGCGCATCATGACGGTGGGGATCAGCGTCGGCAGCCGCTTCCCCGCGTACGCGACGTCGATGGGTCGGGTGCTGCTCGCCGCGCAGCCCGCCGACTGGCTGGACGACTACCTCGCCACGGCGCGGCTGCGGCCGTTGACCCGGCACACCGTCACCGACCCGGCCCGGCTGCGCGCCGCCCTGGCCACGATCGCCGCGCAGGGCTACGCGATCGTGGACCAGGAGCTGGAGGAGGGGCTGCGCTCGCTGGCCGCGCCGATCCGCGCAGAGGACGGGTCGGTGGTCGCCGCGATCAACGTCTCCGCGCACGCCAGCCGCGGCTCCTTCGAGACGATCCGCACGGAGCTGCTGCCGCCCCTGCTGGCCACCGCGAAGCGCGTCGAGGAGGACCTGGCGGCCGGCCCGGGCCGGTGAACCGGCACCGGACCGGCCCGCCACCGCGACGGCGGCGGACGGTCCGCCTCAGCCCGCCGACACCGCAGGCCGGCCGCCCGGGCCGAGGTGCCGGGCGTACGCGCCGGTGGTGAAGAACGCCGGCAGGTCCTCGCCGAACGCGGTGTCCTCGACGACGCGGGCGGCCCGCTCGGCGCGCTCCCGGTCGGCCGCCCCGCGCCCCGTCACCAGGTCGGCCAACTCCTGCGCGAGGATCGTCCGGGCCAGCTCGTCGGTGACGCAGCCGCCGTCGGCCAGCGGGGTGCCGTGGCGCAGCCACTGCCACACCTGGCAGCGGGCGATCTCGGCGGTCGCCGCGTCCTCCATCAGGTTCCTCAGGGCGACCGCTCCGACGCCGCCGAGCCACGCGTCGACGTAGCGCAGCGCGACCGCGATGTTGGCGCGCACGCCGGCGGCGGTGACCTGGCCGGGGGTCTTGTCGACGGCGAGCAGGTCGGCGGCGGTGACGCCGACGTCGTCCCGGAGCCGGTCGAGCTGGTGGGGGCGCTCGCCCAGCACCGCGTCGAACTCCTCCCGGCAGGTGGCGACCAGGCCGGGGTGGGCGACCCACGAGCCGTCGAAGCCGTCGCCGGCCTCGCGCCGCTTGTCGGCCCGCACCCGGCCGAAGGCCGCCTCGTTGACCTGCGGGTCCCGGCTGGGGACGAACGCGGCCATCCCGCCGATGGCGTGCGCGCCCCGCCGGTGGCAGGTCGCCACCAGCAGCTCGGTGTACGCCCGCATGAACGGCACCGTCATGGTGACCTCGGCCCGGTCGGGCAGGACGAAGTCCGGCCACTGCCCGAAGTTCCTGATCACGCTGAAGATGTAGTCCCACCGCCCGGCGTTCAGGCCCGCCGAGTGCTCGCGCAGCTCGTAGAGGATCTCCTCCATCTCGAAGGCGGCGGTGATCGTCTCGATGAGGGTGGTGGCCCGGATGGTGCCGCGCGGCAGGCCCAGGCGCTGCTGGGCGAAGACGAAGACGTCGTTCCACAGCCGCGCCTCGTGGTGGCTCTCCAGCTTCGGCAGGTAGAAGTACGGCCCGGAGCCCGCGTCGAGCTGCCGCCGGGCGCAGTGGAACAGGTAGAGCCCGAAGTCGACCAGGCTGGCCGAGATGGGCCGCCCGTCCACCGCGATGCCCTTCTCCACGAGGTGCCAGCCGCGTGGCCGCACGACGATCGTGGCCAGCTCGTCGCCGAGGGCGTACCGCTTGCCGCGCGCGTCGGTGAAGTCGATGCGCCGGTCCAGGGCGTCGATCAGGTTGAGCTGCCCGGAGAGCACGTTGTGCCAGGTCGGCGAGGTGGCGTCCTCGAAGTCGGCGAGCCACACCCGCGCCCCGGAGTTGAGCGCGTTGACCGTCATCCTGCGGTCGGGCGGTCCGGTGATCTCGACCCGCCGGTCGACCAGGCCGGGCGCGGGCGGGGCCACCCGCCAGGTCGGGTCGGCGCGGATCGCGGCGGTCTCGGGGAGGAAGTCGGGGAACTGGCCGGTGGCGTACCGGTCCCGGCGGGCCCGGCGGGTGTCCAGCAGGGCGACCCGGCGGGCGGCGAACTCGCTGTCCAGCTCGACCAGGAACTCCAGCGCCCCGGGGGTGAGGACCTCGGCGAACCGGTCGGCCATCGGGCCGATGATCTCGTGCCTCATGCGAACTGCTCCTCCTCGGTGGAACCGCGCAGGGCGGTGGTCTCGGCGGCCGGGTTGAGCACGGTGCTGATCAGGTCGAAGTAGCCGGTGCCGACCTCGCGCTGGTGCTTGACGGCGGTGTAGCCGGCCGGCTCGGCGGCGAACTCCCGCTCCTGCAACGACACGTACGCGGGCATGCCGTCGGCGGCGTAGCCGCGGGCCAGGTCGAACATCGAGAAGTTGAGGGCGTGGAAGCCGGCCAGGGTGATGAACTGGAACTTGTAGCCCAGGTGGCCGAGCTCCCGCTGGAACTTGGCGATGGTGGCGTCGTCGAGGTGCTTGCGCCAGTTGAACGACGGCGAGCAGTTGTAGGCGAGGAGCTGGTCCGGGTGCTCCGCCTTGATCGCCTCGGCGAAGCGGCGGGCGGTCTCCAGGTCCGGGGTGGAGGTCTCCATCCAGAGCAGGTCGGCGTGCGGGGCGTAGGCCAGGCCCCTGGCGATGCACGGCTCGATGCCGTTGCGCACCCGGTAGAACCCCTCGGCGGTGCGCTCGCCGGTGACGAAGGGCCGGTCGCGCTCGTCGACGTCGGTGGTGAGCAGCGTGGCGGCCTGCGCGTCGGTGCGGGCGATGATGACCGACGGCACGCCGGCGACGTCGGCGGCGAGCCGCGCCGCCTCCAGGGTGCGGATGTGCGCCCCGGTCGGGACGAGCACCTTGCCGCCGAGGTGGCCGCACTTCTTCTCGGCGGCTAGTTGGTCCTCCCAGTGCACGCCCGCCGCGCCGGCCGCGATCATGGCGGTCATCAGCTCGTAGGCGTTGAGCGGCCCGCCGAAGCCGGCCTCGGCGTCGGCGACGATCGGGGCCAGCCAGTCGATGCCGTCCTCGTCGCCCTCGGCGGTGGTGATCTGGGCGGCGCGCAGCAGGGCGTTGTTGATCCGGCGCACCACGGCGGGCACCGAGTTGGCCGGGTAGAGGCTCTGGTCGGGGTAGGTGTGCCCGGCGAGGTTGGCGTCCGCGGCCACCTGCCAGCCGGAGAGGTAGATCGCCTTGAGCCCGGCCCGGACCATCTGCACGGCCTGGTTGCCGGTGAGCGCGCCCAGGGCGTGCAGGTAGTCCTCGCTGTGCAGCAGCCGCCACAGCCGCTGCGCCCCGTGCCGGGCCAGCGTGTGCTCCTCCTGGATCGCCCCGCGCAGGCGCACCACGTCCTCGGCGCGGTAGCCGCGGCGCACCCCCTGCCAGCGGGGGTCGGTCGCCCACTCGGTCCGCAACGTCTCCACGGCGTTCTGCATGATGTCGCCTCCTCGGCTGTCGTGACGCCGGCGCTCCGTCGTGCCGCCCGGTGGCGTGACCGCGGTGTCGGTCCGGCGTGTCGCCAACGGTCACACGGCGTGGCGGCAGGGGTCGAGGGGCGGAAGAAGCCAAGTTCTGAGAAGTTCGCGCCGCGTCTTGCGAAGTTGCGAAGGGTTATATTTGCAGCCTGCCAATGGTGCTGGGCTGCCGAAAGAGCGACGAGCTGGGCTGCCGACGAAGAGCAGAGGGGGTGAGCGCGATCAGCAAGACCTTCGCGGGCGCCCGGCTGCGCCGGATGCGCGAGGACCGCGCGCTGAGCCAGTCGCACCTGGCCCGCCTGCTCAACATCTCCCCCAGCTATCTCAACCAGATCGAGCACGACGCGCGTCCGCTGACGGTGCCGGTGCTGATGCGGATCACCGAGGTCTTCGGCGTGGACCCGACGGTGTTCGCCCCGCGCGACACGCCGCGGCTGGTCGCCGGGCTACGCGAGGCGCTCCCGGGGCGGCCGAGCGTCGCCGACCTCACCGAGCTGGCCACCCGGCTGCCCGAGGTCGCCGAGGCCGTCCTCGACCTGCACCGGCGCTACCGGCAGGCCGACGAGCAGCTCGCCGAGCTGCTCGGCGACCGGGAGACGATCGGGCGCAGCCCGCACGACCGGGTGACCGAGTTCTTCTACCGCCGGCAGAACTACGTGCCGGACCTCGACGAGGCGGCGGAGCGGCTGGCGGCGGCCATCGGGCTGCGCCGCGGCGAGGTGCGCTCCGCGTTGCAGGACCGGCTCGCCGAGCGGCACGGCGTGCAGGTGCGCCGCGACGACGCCACCCTGCTCGGCGACGAGTTGCACCGCTACCGGCCGCAGACCCGCACCCTGCACCTGTCGACGTCGCTGCGGGCCGGGCAGGAGGCGATGCGGATGGCGGCGCAGATCGCGCTGCTGGAGTTCGCCGACGTGATCGACGAGATCGTGGAGGAGGAGCGCCTCGACGACGTGCAGACGCAGATCCTCACCCGGGTCGGCCTGGCGAACTACTTCGCCGCCGCGTTGATCCTGCCCTACGAGCGGTTCCTGGCGGCGGCGGAGCAGCGCCGCTACGACATCGACCTGCTCACCCAGCACTTCGCGATGGGCTGGGAGACGGTCTGCCACCGGCTCAGCACCCTGCAACGGCCCCGCGCGCGGGGCGTGCCGTTCTCGTTCGTCCGGGTCGACCGGGCCGGCAACATGTCCAAGCGGCAGTCCGCCACCGGCTTCCCGTTCTCGCTGACCGGCGGCACCTGCCCACTGTGGAACGTCTACGAGGCGTTCAGCTCGCCCGGCCGGGTCGTCGTGCAGGTCGCCGCGATGCCCGACGGGCAGCGCTACCTGTGGATCGCCCGCACCATCACCCGGCATCACGGCGGCTACAACCAGCCGGGCAAGGTCTACGCGATCGGGCTCGGCTGCGAGGCCCGGCACGCCGAGCGGCTGGTCTACTCCGCCGGGATCGACCTGTACGCGGCCGACGCCACCACGTCGATCGGCCCCGGCTGCAAGACCTGCGAGCGGATGACCTGCCCGCAGCGCGCCGCCGCGCCGATCACGGGCCGGCTCGACCTGGACGAGAACCGCAGCACCTTCATCCCGTACCCGCTGAAGGGCTGACCTGCCCGGCGGGATGCGGGGTCGGGCTGTCGAAGGTGGAGACGCCGCGTCGTTTCGAGACCGTCGTCGAACGCGATCCCGGCGTGGTCCGGCGCGGCGCGGAAGCCGTCCAGCCGGGCCCGCGCGGAAGCCGACGTCAGTCCGCCGGCCGGTAGTCGAACCAGTCGAACGCCGCGCTGCCCTCGGTGACGTACATGCCGATGAGCCGGCCGGTGAAGCCGGCGGCGACCTCGGTGGACAGGTAGCGCCCGTCGAGCTCGGCCAGCACGCGGGGGCCGCCGGGGGTCTCCACCTCGAAGGACACCATGTCGCAGGCGGCGGCGCGGACGCCGAACGGCGCGACCCCGGCCGCCAGGTCGGCGGCGCAGGTCACGGTCGGCGGACGGAGGTCGTGGGTGCGGGTGGCGATCGTCAGGACGACCGGCCCGCCGGGCACGGTGAGCTCGGCGAAGACCTGCCGGAACGGGCCGACCCGGCCGACGACCCGCACGACGTCGGCCGAGACCTCCAGGTCGTAGTGGTGCGCCTCGTCGATGCGGATGGTGAGCCCGGCGACGCCGTCGCCCGGGTCCAGGCGCGCGCTGGCACGGCAGTCGTGGTGCCGCTGCCGGGCGGCGACGATCGTCGCGCCGGCGCGGTCCAGCGTCGTCCCCGTGGCGGTCAGGGTCAGCCAGCCGGGCCGCGCGGCCAGCGACCAGGCGGCGTCGGGCCGGGAGCGCGGCGAGACCCAGCCGGGGGCGAGGACGGCCGCGTCGAAGTCGTCGCGGTACGCGCCCGGGTCGGCCGGGGCGGCGAGCGCCGGGGCGCTGCCGGCCGGGGCGGGCGTGACCTCCCCGACGGGGTCGACGACGGGCCAGCCGTCGACCCAGCGCACGGGCACGAGGAAGGTCTCGCGGCCCAGGACGTGGTAGGGCGGCCACTGGCCCTTGGCCCGGATGCCGAGCAGCACCATCCACCAGCTGCCGTCGGGGGCCTGGACCAGGTCGGCGTGCCCGGTGGCCTGCACCGGCAGGTTGCTGCCCCGGTGGGTGAGGATCGGGTTGGTCGGTGCGGGTTCGAAGGGGCCCCGGGGGCTGCGCGACCGGGCGACCGAGACGGCGTGGCCGGTGTGCGTGCCGCCCTCGGAGAGCAGCAGGTACCACCAGCCGTCGATCCGGTAGAGGTGCGGGGCCTCCGGATACTGGCCGCCGGTGCCCGACCACAGGGGGATCGGGCCCTCCAGCACCCGGCCGGCGCCCGGGTCGATCCGGTAGGACTTCACCCCCGAGGTCGTCAGCCAGCAGTTCCCCTCGTCGTCCCAGGCCAGCGACGGGTCGACGTGCGGCAGGTCGAGATAGACCGGCTCGGACCACGGGCCGGCGGGGTCCTGCGCGGTGACGATCAGGTGCCGGCCCAGGCTGACGTTGGTGGTCACCACCCAGAACCGGCCGTCGTGGTGCCGGATGGTCGGGGCGTAGACGCCCTGGGAGGCCGGGGTGTCCGGGGGAAGTTCGAGCTGGCTGGGGCGGTCGAGGACGTTGCCGATCTGCCGCCAGTTGACCAGGTCCCGGCTGTGCAGCAGCGGCACGCCCGGGAAGTATTCGAAGCTGGAGCAGGCCAGGTAGTAGTCCTCGCCGACACGGCAGACGCTCGGGTCGGGATAGAAACCGGCGACGACCGGGTTCCGGTAGTGCGGGTCGGTGGACACCGACACCACCTCCGGTGAATGTTCGCGGTAACATTGCGGACCCTGGATGCTACGAGAATCCCCCCTCGGACTCAAGCGCCCCGAAGCCGCGCCCGGCCCCCGGTCGAGCGGGCGGACGGTGGCCGTGGCGGACCGGCGTCTCACCAGCGGGAAAACGTTCGCGAAACCTAAACGTCATATCTTGACGGCGGGCACATTCATCCACGAGAGTCCATATGGGCAATGCTGGTGCGCCGTCGGGAGCTCGGACGCCGGCACATCGACGCATGCCGGCGTCGAGCACGCGGAGCTGGCTCCTGTTAACGCTAACAGCGTCGTTCGGCGCGCTGCCCTGATCGCCGCACCGGCACGGCGACCGGTCGGCGGCTCGACGAGCTTCGCCGGGTCGGCGTCGGTTCACGCGCCAGCGGCCGGGCAGGCACGCCGTCCTCCGCGACACGACCCGACCGCGGGCAGGCCGGCCTGCCGGGAACCGCTCCCGGCCGGATCGGCCACGCCCGCCGAGCAACGACGGCATGCCGTCGACACCACCACCCCACGGCATGAAGGAGACGTCTGATGTCCACCTGTAGACGCGATTCGCATCCATCGCGGTCACGACGCTGGACGCTCTCCGGCGGGCAGACGTCACCCGGGTCCCGGACGGCCGCCACGCACCCGCCGACAGCACCCGGAACGCCCACGCCGGGACGTGGGACGGCAGCCTGGCCGCGGGCGCGGCCCCGACGTTCGGCTTCCTCACCGGCGGCACACCCGAGACGCCGTCCCTGACCTGCGTCAGCCTCTGGACCCGCACGACTTGGAGAGATCATGTCTGAAGTGACCCGAAGGAACGTGCTCAAGGCCGGGGCGGCGGGGGCCGGGGCCGCGCTGGTGCCGGCCGCGTGGAGCGCCGTCGCCCGCGCCGACTCGGCGGCGCCTGCGCAGGCGCTGGCCGCCGGTGACATGGCGCTGTGGTACGACGAGGGCGCCGGCACCGACTGGCTGCGCGCGCTGCCCATCGGCAACGGACGCCTCGGCGCGATGGTCTTCGGCAACGTCGACACCGAGCGGCTGCAACTCAACGAGGACACCGTCTGGGCCGGCGGCCCGTACGACTCCGCCAACACCCGGGGCGCGGCCAACCTGGCCGAGATCCGCCGCCGCGTCTTCGCCGACCAGTGGTCCTCGGCGCAGGACCTGATCAACCAGACGATGATGGGCACGCCGGGCGGCCAGCTCGCCTACCAGACCGTCGGCAACCTCCGGCTCGCCTTCGGCTCGGCCAGCGGCGCGTCGCAGTACAACCGCACCCTCGACCTCACCACCGCCACCGTCACCACGACGTACGTGCTGGGCGGCGTCCGCTACCAGCGTGAGGTGTTCGCCAGCGCCCCCGACCAGGTGATCGTGCTGCGGCTGACCGCCGACCGGGCCAACTCGATCACGTTCACCGCCACCTTCGACAGTCCGCAGCGGACGACCATGTCGAGCCCGGACGCCAACACGATCGCCGTCGACGGCATCTCCGGCAGCATGGAGGGCGTCAACGGGTCGGTGCGCTTCCTCGGCCTGGCCCACGCGATCGCGACCGGCGGCACGGTCAGCAGCTCCGGCGGCTCCCTGCGGGTCTCCGGGGCGACGAGCGTGACCGTGCTGATCTCGATCGGCTCCAGCTACGTCAACTACCGCACCGTCAACGGCGACTACCAGGGCATCGCCCGCACCCGGCTCAACGCCGCCAAGGGCGTGGCCATCGACCAGCTCCGCAGCCGCCACGTCGCCGACTACCAGGCGCTGTTCAACCGGGTGACGATCAACCTGGGGCGCACCGCCGCCGCCGACCAGCCCACCGACGTGCGGATCGCCCAGCACGCGAGCGCCAACGACCCGCAGTTCGCCGCGCTGCTGTTCCAGTTCGGGCGCTACCTGCTGATCTCCTCCTCGCGGCCGGGCACCCAGCCGGCCAACCTGCAGGGCATCTGGAACGACTCCCTGGCCCCGTCCTGGGACTCGAAGTACACCATCAACGCCAACCTGCCGATGAACTACTGGCCGGCCGACACGACGAACCTGTCCGAGTGCTTCCTGCCGGTCTTCGACATGATCAAGGACCTGACGGTGACCGGCGCGCGCGTCGCCCAGGCCCAGTACGGCGCCGGCGGCTGGGTCACCCACCACAACACGGACGCGTGGCGGGGCGCGTCCGTCGTCGACGGGGCCCTGTGGGGCATGTGGCAGACCGGCGGCGCGTGGCTGGCCACGCTGATCTGGGAGCACTACCTGTTCACCGGCGACCTCGGCTTCCTCCAGGCCAACTACCCGGCGCTGAAGGGCGCCGCGCAGTTCTTCCTCGACACCCTGGTCGCCCACCCGACGCTCGGCTACCTGGTCACGAACCCGTCGAACTCGCCGGAGCTGGCGCACCACTCGAACGCCAGCGTCTGCGCGGGCCCCACCATGGACAACCAGATCCTGCGCGACCTGTTCGACGCCGCGGCCAGGGCCAGCGAGACGCTGGGCGTCGACACCACCTTCCGGTCGCAGGTGCGCACCGCCAAGGACCGGCTGCCACCGAACCGGATCGGCTCGCGCGGCAACGTCCAGGAGTGGCTGGCCGACTGGGTGGAGACCGAGCGGACCCACCGGCACGTCTCCCACCTGTACGGCCTGCACCCCAGCAACCAGATCACCAAGCGCGGCACCCCGGCGCTGCACGAGGCCGCGCGCAGGACGCTGGAGCTGCGCGGCGACGACGGGACCGGCTGGTCCCTCGCCTGGAAGATCAATTTCTGGGCCCGGCTGGAGGACGCGGCCCGCGCCCACAAGCTGTTCAAGGACCTGGTGCGCACCGACCGGCTCGCGCCGAACATGTTCGACCTGCACCCGCCGTTCCAGATCGACGGCAACTTCGGGGCCACCTCCGGCATCGCCGAGATGCTGGTGCAGAGCCACGCCGGGGAGCTGCACGTGCTGCCCGCGCTGCCGACGGCGTGGCCCACCGGGCAGGTCACCGGCCTGCGCGGCCGGGGCGGCTACACCGTCGGCGTGGCCTGGACCAACAGCCAGATCGACGAGATCGCCATCCGCGCCGACCGCGACGGCACGCTGAAGCTGCGCGCCCGGCTGCTCACCGGCAGCTTCACCCTCGTCGACGTCACCGACGGCAGCACGCCCGCCGTCACCCGGCCGGAGACGGACGTCGTCGCGCTCACCGTCCGCGCCGGCCACACCTACCGGGCGGCGCGGCCCGGCGTCACGCCGTCACCGACCCTGACCCCCACTCCCACGCCGACCCCCACCACCACGCCCACCGGGTCGCCGACGCCGACGCCGACCCCGCCGCCGACCAGCTCGCCGCCGTCGTCGGGCGCGCGGGCGACGTACGCGGTGACGGGCTCCTGGTCGGGCGGCTTCCAGGGCGAGGTCACCGTCACCGCCGGCGCGACCGCGATCCGGGGTTGGACGGTCTCCTGGACGTTCCCCAACGGCCAGGTGATCAGCCAGATCTGGGGTGGCTCGCACACCCAGAGCGGGTCGAACGTGACGGTGCGCAACGTCGACTACAACGGGGCGCTGGCCGCCGGCGCCTCCACCACGTTCGGCTTCATCGCCACGACGACCGGGACCAACAACCCGCCGACGAACCTCACCTGCACCACCACCTGACCGGAGCGGGGCGCGCTCCCGCGCCGGGCGGCCTTGGGCGCTGCCCGGGCGGGGCGCGCCCCGCCCCGCCCGTCCTCAGAGCGGGTTGAGGCGGGCCCTGAGCAGGCAGAACTCGTTGCCCTCGGGGTCGGCGAGGACGTGCCAGGACTCCTCGCCCGTCTGGCCGATGTCGGCCCGGCGCGCCCCGAGCGCGAGCAGCCGTTCGAGCTCGGCGTCCTGGTCGCGGTCGGTGGCGTTGACGTCGATGTGCAGCCGGGGCTTCGCCGGCTCCGGCTCGTCGGTGGGGGCGAGGATGATCGTCGGCTGCGGGCCGCCGAACCCCTCGCGCGGCCCGATCTCGATGCTGCCGTCGCCCTCGCGGTCGAGCACCACGTAGTCCAGGACCTCGCACCAGAACCGCGCCAGCACCTCGGGGTCGCGGCAACTGAGCACGAGTTCGCTGATCCGACAGGCCATCGACGCCACCTAACAGTGAGGGAACACGCCTCGCGCTCCCGGCGGCGGGAGCACGCCGGAGACCGTAGCGGGCGGGGCGGGCGGGCGCGACGGGTTTTCAGCCCGCGCCGGGCCCGCCGGTGAGGACCACGTGCAGGTTACGGGGGCCGTGGACGCCCTCGACCCGGTCGAGTTCGATGTCGCTGGTGGCCGACGGCCCGCTGATCCAGGTCAGGGGCCGGCGCGGGTCGAGGCGGGCGAGGGCGTCCGGCACGGCGGCGACGACCTGGTCGGCCCGCAGCACGCACACGTGCACGTCGGGCAGCAGGGTGACGACCCGCCGGCCCTGGTCCGGGGCCCCGTCGAGCACGATGGTGCCGGTCTCGGCGACGGCCACGGCCGCCGCCGTGACCACGCCGTCGACCGTGGCGATCCGCGCGGCGTCGAGGCCGTCGTCGGTCACGACGTCGACGCCGGGCGGCAGCCAGTGCGGCGGCAGCCCGGGTGGCACCACGACCCGCCGGCCGCCGAGCACCTCGTCGACGACCCGGGCGACGTCGGCGTCCGCGCACCGGTGCACGGTCGCCCGGTAGTCGGTGAGCCGGTCCGCGAGCACGTCCAGGTCGGCGGCCACGGCGCCGGCGGGCCGGTAGTCCCGGGGCGCCTCGGCCGGCGCGGGCGCGGGTGCGGCCAGCGCGGCCCGCAGGCGGCCGAGGATCACGTCGCGGGCGGTCACCGGTCGGCCCACCACTGGCGGAAGGTCTGCGGCGGGGGTTCCGGCAGGTCGCGGCTGGCCGTCCAGCCCGACAGCGGCGGGGGCAGGCCGCGCCCGCGCGGGCCGGCGAGCCGCCCCAGCTTCGCGGCGCGCTGCGCAGCCGCGTACAGGGCGGGATGGTCCATCGTGTACGCGGCGGCGGCCATCGCCGCCGCCTCGCCCCTGGGGTGGGGGGCCCGGCCGCGCAGGTGCACCAGGATCGACGGGATGTCGATCATCACGGGGCAGGCGTCGTAGCAGGCGCCGCAGAGCGACGACGCGTACGGCAGGGAGGCGTTGTCCGCGACGCCGGTGAGCTGCGGGGAGAGCACCGCGCCGATGGGCCCCGGGTAGACCGACCCGTAGGCGTGCCCGCCGGTGCGCTCGTAGACGGGGCAGACGTTGAGGCAGGCCGAGCAGCGGATGCAGTGCAGCGCCTCCCGGCCGACCGGGTCGGCGAGCACGGCGCTGCGGCCGTTGTCGAGCAGCACCAGGTGGAACGCCTGCGGGCCGTCGCCCGGGGTGACGCCCGTCCACATCGAGGTGTACGGGTTCATCCGCTCCCCCGTCGACGCCCGCGGCAGCAGTTGCAGGAAGACCTCCAGGTCACGCCAGGTCGGCACGACCTTCTCGATGCCCATGACGGTGATCAGGGTCTGCGGCAGGGTGAGGCACATCCGCCCGTTGCCCTCGGACTCGACGACGGCGAGGGTGCCGGTCTCGGCGACGGCGAAGTTCGCCCCGGACACGGCGACCCGGGTGCTCAGGAACGTCTCGCGCAGGTGCCGGCGCGCGGCGGCGGCCAGGGCCGCCGGCTCGTCGGTGAGCGCCGGGTCGACGCCCGGCATCTCGCGGAGGAAGATCTCCCGGATCTCGGCGCGGTTGCGGTGGATCGCCGGCACCAGGATGTGGCTGGGCCGGTCGTCGCCGAGCTGCACGATCAGCTCGGCGAGATCGGTCTCGACCGGCTCGATCCCGGCGTCCGCCAGGGCCTCGTTGAGGCCGATCTCCTGGGTGGCCATCGACTTGACCTTCATCACCCGGTCGACGCCGGCCGCCCGGACCAGGTCGGTGACGACCCGGTTGGCCTCGACCGCGTCGGCGGCCCAGTGCACCGTCCCGCCGGCCCGGCCGACCGCCGCCTCCAGCTGCTCCAGCAGCTCGGGCAGGCGGGCCATGGTGTCGGTCTTGATCGCACGGGCGGCGGCCCGCAGCTGCGGCCAGTCGGGCACCTCGCCGATCACGGCGGCCGACCTGGCGCGGATGGTGCTGGTCGCGTGGCCCACGTTGCGGCGCAGCTGGGCGTCGGCCAGCGCCCGCCGGGCGGCGACGGGGAACGGCTCGTCGCCGCGCAGGCGTCCGACGCCGGGCGGGGCGGTGGCGGGCATGCCGAGGAAGGTCTCCGTCATCGCGCGCCCCCGGTGGCCGGCGTCGCGACCGCCCCGCCGGCCGGGTTCGCCTCGGTGCTGGCCAGGATCTCGGCCAGGTGCACGGTGCGCACGTCGGCGCGCAGCCGGGACAGCCCGCCGCCGATGTGCAGGAGGCAGGAGGCGTCGCCGGCCGTGCACACGTCGGCCCGGGTGGCCAGCACGTGGCGCATCTTGTCGGCGAGCATCGCCGTCGAGGTGTCGGCGTTCTTCACCGCGAAGGTGCCGCCGAAGCCGCAGCACTGCTCCGCCTGCGGCAGCTCCACCAGCTCCAGCCCGCGCACGGCGCGCAGCAGGCGAAGCGGCCGGTCGGCCACCCGTAGCATCCGCAGCGAGTGGCAGGTCGGATGGTACGTCACCCGGTGCGGGTAGTAGGCCCCCACGTCGGTGACCCCGGCCACGTCGACGAGGAACTCGGACAGCTCGTACGTGCGGGCGGCGACCTCCTCGGCCCGGCCGGCGAGCCGCTCGTCGCCCGCCCGGCGGGCCACCGTGGCGTGCTGGTGGCGCACCGAACCCACGCACGACCCGGAGGGCGCCACCACCACGTCGTACGGGGCGAAGACCCGCACGTGCCGGCGGACCAGCCGCAGCGCGTCGTCCGGGTAGCCGGTGTTGACGTGCATCTGCCCGCAACACGTCTGGCGCTCGGGGAAGACGACCTCGTGGCCGAGGCGCTCCAGCAGCCGCACCGTCGCCACCGCCGCCTGCGGGAACAGGGTGTCGGCCAGGCAGGTCACGAACAGCGCGACGCGCATCCTCCACCACCCATCCGCTCCTGCGCGGCCTGCCAGGCCGCCTGGTCGCCCCTCGGCTCGTACCGGACGGGGTGCCGGGTCTCGCGCTTCAGGCCCCGCAGCGCGGGCGGGTCGCCGCCGACCGCGCCGGCCGCCCGCGCCTGCACCGGGATGTTACCCAACGCGGCGGCCCCGACCGGCCCCGCGACCACCGGCAGCCCGCCGGCGTCGGCGGTGCAACGGCGCGGATCGCTGCCGGGTCCTCGCGCCGGGGCCGGCGCTGTTCCTGCCAGGTCGCGCCCGACCGGGGTCGCCGGGGGCGGTGGCCGTGCCCGCCCCCGGCGACGGCTCACAACGCCCGGAAGGAGTGGTACTCGCCGGCCGGGAAGGTGCGCAGGGTGCCCAGCCCCACCGCCGCGCCCGTGCAGTCGGCGCTGCGGAACGCGAGGACCTGCGCCACGCCGCCGGCGGCGGCCAGGGAGTCGGCGCTCGCCGGGAACGCCGTGCAGGCGCCGTCGGGCTCGGCGACGTGCAGCACCGGCGTGGCGAACGTGCCCTGGTAGAAGGTCAGGCCCGCGCCGGCCGACGCGGCGTGCGCCGGCAGCGCCATCGCGGCGGTGGCCCCCGCCACGGCGGCCAGGCCCACGGCGGTACGAACGATCCGCTTCCTCATGCTGTTGCCTCCTGTGCTCGACCAGCTGTCGGTGTTCCTCAGGTCACCATCCACCGGGACGGGTGCGGTCTCCACCGGCACGCACGGTGATTTAATCGACAAACTCGGATGCCATGGCCGTTGAATCCGGCGGCGTCGCCCACGTGTCACCCACCGATCGGCAGGATCGGGCGTCGGTCCGGGCCGGCCTCGTCACAACTGCCGCCCCGACGCGTCCCGGGCGACGATGCCGTCCAGCCGCCGGCCGGGAGGCAGCGCCTGCGGCGGGAACCAGAAGACCACCACGTCGGGGTCCTCGCTCCACCGGGCCAGCCTCGCCGCGACGGCGCGCCCGTCGACCGTGCCGGTGATCTGCGCGGCGGGCCCCACGAAGTATCCGAACGTGGGCACCGGGTCGTCGGGCAGGAGCCTGGCCGATGGTTCGTACCCGATCTGGTGGAAGCCCGGCCGCCGGTCGCCGCCCGCGATGTCGTTCGCCAGGTGGTCCGGGGTCAGCCGGCCGTCAGGGGCACGCCGGCCGGCGACGAGCCCCACCGTCACGCCCGGCGCGTCGGGCACGGCGACCGAGGTGAAGTAGAACACCCGCTCGTCGTCGCCGTACCGGATCCCGGTCCGGACGATCTCGCCGAGCGCCTGCCTGCGGGGTGGCTCCGTGGCGGCGGCGGTCGGGTCGGTCGATGGGGTCGCCGGCGCGGTCGCCGGCGCGGTCGCGGCCGGCTCGGCCCCCCAGGGCGGCGGCTCGGCCCGCCGGAGCGCGACCGTGGTCCCGACGATCGCCACCACGACGGCGAGCATGACCGCGCCGCTGCGCGCCGCCCGGCGGCGACGCAGCCGACGGCCCTTTCGCATGATCGCCTCGACGTCGAACCGGTCCCCCCGGCCCCGCTCCGTGCTGCGCATGGCCGCGCGGAGGCGGTCTGCCTCGTTCATCGGCTTCCTCCAGGGGACGTCGGCGCCTCGACAAGGGTCTGCCGCAGCTTCTCCAGGGCGCGGGAACTGGTGCTCTTGACCGTGCCCAGCGAGACCCCGAGTTCGCGGGCGACCTGCAGTTCCGGGAGGTCGAACAGGTAGCGCAGCACCACGATCGCCCGCTCCCGCGCGGTGAGCGTGCCGAGCGCCACCTGCAGGAGACGTCGGGCGGTCACCTCCTCCGCGACGTCGCCCCGCTGCCGGTGCGGCAGCTCGTCGGTGGGCTGCTCCCGGATCGGCCGCCGCCAGTTGTCGATGATGTGGTTGACCAACACCTGTCTCGTGTACGCGTAGGGGTCGTCGCGGCGCACCCGCGCCCACGAGGCGTAGGTGCGGACCAGGGCGGTCTGCGTGGCGTCCTCGGCCTGGTGATGGTCACCGGTCAGCAGGAACGCCGCGTGCGCCAGCCGCCCGGAGGCCGCCTGGACGAACTCGACGAACTCCGGGTCACCTCTGGCCATCGCCGTCCCTCATCTGCCTCACGCCCTCCTCCGACGGGTGACACCCCGGAAAGGTTGAGCCGTCGGCGGACCAACTTTCGCAGCCGGCCGCCCGTCCCCTCTGCCGCGTGCCCCGACCGGGGACACCGGCAGAAGGAGGACCATGGCTCCGAACCCGTCCGCTGCGCTCGCCCGCAGGGCTGCCGCCACGTCGTCGACCGTGACGCTGGTGGCCGTGCTGCTGGCCGGCTGCGCGCCCGCCCCCGCCGCACCGGCCCCACCGGCCCCCGTGTCCTCCGGGGGCGCGCCGGCCGCCGCCGCGCCCCCCGCGCCGCCGCCCTCCCCGCCCGTCAGCTATCCCGCCGGGGGCGGCAACCGGTGGGACTTCGCCGCCGGCGAGGCTGCCCCGGGAGCGGGGCGCGGCCGGCTGCTGCGCTACCGGGTGGCGGTCGAGCGCGACATCCGGGGCATCCCCGTGGCGGGGTTCGCCGCCGAGGTCACCCGGATCCTCTCCGACCCGCGGGGCTGGACCGCGGGCGGGACGTGGCGGCTGCGCCGGGTCGGCCCCGGTCAGCGGGCCGACTTCACCGTCCACCTGGCGACCCCCGACACCCGGGACCTGCTCTGCCAGGACGACCCGGACGGCTACACCTCCTGCCGCAACGGCGACCGGGTGGTCCTCAACGTGGCCCGCTGGGTCAAGGGGGCGCCCGGCTTCGGCACGGACCTCGCCCACTACCGTCGGTACGTGGTCAACCACGAGGTCGGCCACCGGCTCGGCATGGGCCACCAGCTGTGCCCCGGGCGGGGCCGCCCCGCGCCGGTGATGCAGCAGCAGACGCTCGGGCTGCACGGCTGCACGGCCAACGGGTGGCCGTACCCGAACGGCAGGCTCCACTCCGGGCCGCCCGGCGCCTACGCCGATCCGATCCCGCCCCGCGACCAGGGTCGGCCGGCGCAGCCGCCGCGTCAGAAGTCCTCGTCGAAGCCGACCGTCCCGGTCACCCCGATCTGGTAGGCCGACACCCGCCGCTCGAAGAAGTTCGACAGCTCCTGCACGTCCTGCAACTCCATGAACGCGAACGGGTTGCGGCTGTGGTACATGGGCTCGATGCCGAGCCTGGCCAGCCGCCGGTCGGCCACGTGCTGGAGGTACTCGCGCATGTCGGCCAGCGACAGCCCGGACACGCCCTGCTCCAGCAGGTCGGCGGCGAACTGCGCCTCGCACTCCACGGCCTCGGCCAGCATCCGCCGCACCTGCCGCGCCAGCTCCGCGTCGAACAGCTCCGGCTCCTCGGCGCGCACGGTGTCCACCACGTCAAAGGCGAACTCCATGTGCATCGACTCGTCGCGGAACACCCAGTTGGTGCCGGAGGCCAGCCCGTGCAGCAGCCCCCGGGAACGCAGGAAGTAGACGTAGGCGAAGGCGCCGTAGAAGAACAGCCCCTCGATGCAGGCGGCGAAGCAGATGAGGTTGAGCAGGAACGCCCGCCGGTCCTCGCGCGTCCGCAGCTCCCGCAGCGCGTGGATCGAGTTGATCCAGGTGAAGCAGAACTCGGCCTTGCGGGCGATCGACGGGATGTTCTCCACCGCCGCGAACGCGGCGAACCGTTCCCGCTCGTCCGGCACGTAGGTGTCCAGCAGGTTCAGGTAGAACTGGACGTGCACCGCCTCCTCGAACAGCTGCCGGGACAGGTAGAGCCGGCCCTCCGGGGAGTTGATGTGCTGGTAGAGGTTGAGCACGAGGTTGTTGGCGACGATGGTGTCGCCGGTGGCGAAGAACGCGACCAGCCGGGACACCAGGTGCTGCTCCGCCGGGGAGAGCCGGGCGAGGTCGGCGAGGTCGGAGTGCAGGTCGACCTCCTCGACGGTCCAGGTGTTCCTGATCGCGTCCTTGAACCGGTCGAAGAACCGCGGGTAGCGCATCGGCCGCAGGGTCAGGTCCATCCCGGGGTCGAGCAGCAGGGACCGCTCGCCGGCGGCGGGGTGGGGTTCGGAAACGGTGGTCACTGGCACGCCTCGCAGCTCTCGGGGTTCTCCAGGGAGCAGGCCAGCGCCTCGTCGGCGCTCACCGCGACGACCGGCCCGGTGGCCGGGGCGACCGCGACGGTGGCCTGCTGGATCCGGGTCGCGGGACGCGACCGCAGGTAGTAGGTGGTCTTGAGCCCGGACTTCCAGGCGTACAGGTACATCGAGGAGAGCTTGCCGATGGTCGGCGCGCTCAGGAACAGGTTGAGCGACTGCGACTGGTCGACGTACGGGGCGCGGGCGGCGGCCAGGTCGATCAGCGCGCGTTGCGGCAGCTCCCACGCCGTGCGGAACAGGCTCCGCACCGCCTCGGGCAGCTCGGTGAGGCCCTGCACCGAGCCCTCGTCCCGCTTGATCCGCTCGCGGACCGCCGGGGTCCACAGCCCGCGCGCCTTCAGCTCACGGACCAGGTACGTGTTGACCTGGAGGAACTCGCCGGACATGGTCTCGCGCTTGAACAGGTTGGACACCTGCGGCTCGATGCACTCGTAGCAGCCGGCGATCGAGGCGATGGTGGCGGTCGGCGCGATCGCGACCAGCAGCGAGTTGCGCAGGCCGTGCGCGGCGATCCGCCCGCGCAGCGCGGCCCACCGCGACGCCTGGGTGACCCGCGCGCCCCACAGGTCCGGGTGCAGCTCGCCCTTGGCGGCCCGGGTCTGCGGGTACGCCGGGTGCGGGCCGAAGCGCTCGGCGAGCCCGGCGGAGGTCTCCAGCGCGGTCAGGAAGATCTCCTCCTGCACCCGGGCCGACAGCTCGCGCGCCTCGGGCGAGTCGAACGGCAGGCGCAGGGTGAACAGCGCGTCCTGCCAGCCCATCAGCCCGAGCCCGACGGGCCGCCAGCGCGGGTTCGACGCCGCCGCCTGCGCCGCCGGGTAGTAGTTGATGTCGATCACCCGGTCGAGGAACACCACCGCCGTGCGGACCGTGGCGCGCAGCCGCTCCCAGTCGACGCCGCCGGCGTCGACGTGCGCGCCCAGGTTGACCGAGCCGAGGTTGCACACCGCCGTCTCGTCGTCGTCGTTGACCTCCAGGATCTCGGTGCACAGGTTCGACAGGTGGACCACGTTGCCCGGCTCGCCGGTCTGGTTGGACAGCCGGTTGCTCGCGTCCTTGAACGTCATCCACCCGTTGCCGGTCTGCGCGAGCGTGCGCATCATCCGCCCGTACAGGTCGCGGGCCCGGACGGTGCGGACGGCCTTCTTCTCCGCCGCCCGGTACGCGGAGTCGAACGCCTCGCCGTAGAGGTCGGGCAGCTCGGGGGCGTCGGACGGGTCGATCAGCGACCAGTCGCCGTCGGCCTCGACCCGGCGCATGAACTCGTCGGGGATCCAGTTGGCCAGGTTCAGGTTGTGGGTACGCCGGGACTCCTCGCCGGTGTTGTCCCGCAGCTCCAGGAACTCCTCGACGTCCGGGTGCCACGGCTCCAGGTAGACACAGGCCGCGCCCTTGCGCCGCCCGCCCTGGTTGACCGCCGCCACCCCGGCGTCGAGCGTCTTGAGGAACGGCACGATCCCGTTCGAGCGCCCGTTGGTGCCCCGGATCAGCGCGCCCCGGCCCCGCACCCGCGACCAGGAGATGCCGATGCCGCCGGAGAACTTCGACAGCTTCGCCACCTGGTGGTAACGCTCGTAGATCGAGTCGAGCTCGTCGCGCGGCGAGTCGACCAGGAAGCACGACGACATCTGGGTGTGCCGGGTGCCGGAGTTGAACAGCGTCGGCGAGCTCGGCAGGTACGCCAGGCTGGACATCAGCCGGTAGAAGTCGACCGCCTCCCCCGCCGTCTGCGACAGCCCGCAGGCCACCCGCAGCAGCCAGTACTGCGGCGTCTCCACCACCAGCCGGGTCCGCGGGTGCCGCAGCAGGTAACGGTCCGCGACCGTGCGCAGGCCGAAGTACTCGAACCGCAGGTCACCGGCCGGGTCGACGGCGTCGTCCAGCTCGCGGGCGTGCGCGGCCACGAACGCGGCCGTGTCGTCGCCGATCAGGCCGAGGCCGTGGGCGTACCGGATGGACTGGCTGAAGCTGTCGACCTCCTGCCCGCGGACCTCCTCGGCCACGTACGCGGCCAGCAGCCGGGCCGCCAGCTTCGAGTACTGCGGCTCCTCGCCGATCAGCTCCGCGGCCGTCTGGATCGACAGCTTGTCCAGCTCGGCGGTGGTCGCCCCGTCGTACAGGCCGCTGATCGTCCTCGTCGCCACCCGCAACGGATCGACCTCGTCCAGGTCGGCGACCCAGCGCTCGACCGCCTTGACGATCTTGTTGACGTCCACCGGCTCGGTGTCGCCGTCTCGCTTCCGCACCTGCATGACGTGCCGGCGTTGCTCCGGCCCCGCCAGCTCCCGCGTCCCGCTCATGTTCGTCCTCCTGACGCCCGTCCCCGAGGTCGAGGGCGCGCGGGAGGACGCCGCCGGCCACCCGCGGTGGCACACTTCGCCGCCGCTGCCGGCTGATGGCGTCGGCCGTCCCACGCGGCCTTCGACCGCCGCACGCGTCGCGTGCGGCACGCTGGCAGGTCTTCGGACTCGCGGGCGTCGTGCTCGATGCCTACTGGCCGTCGCTTCCCAGGCCCGGCCGGGCCCAGTGCTTCGTTGACGGCGGTCGTTCCCACTCACCGCTGCGGGGCAGCCCCGGACTCACACCGGGTTCCCTCTTGCCTCGACCACCGTGGACCGATGGCCGAACCAGCTACGGGTGACACCATATATGGGCACAAGGCGAAGATGGCAACACCAGATGATGGGTCGGGCGAGTCGCCGCGCAGCGTAACTCCACACTCGCGCCAGGTGAGCGGCAAAGCGAGCCGCGGGCGGCCGGGAAGGCGAAATGGACCGGCAGGGCGTGAAGGAGTTCGGCGACGCGTTCTTCGCCGGCATGCCCGACCTGCGACACCCCCTCGTCGAGCTGGTCGCGGACGGCGACCTCGTGGCGCTGCCGGACCGGCTGACCATCATGCGACAGATCGGCGCCCTGCCGTCGTAGCCGGACGCCAGCCGCCGGGGCGGCACCTAAGTCGCCCGCCCCGGCGGCGGCCGGATCGGGAAGTCGAATGACAGATGTGACTCCCCCGGCCACCGCACAGCATTGGTGCGGCAACCACTCGAACGGGCGACAGGAGCATTCACGCCATGCAGACGATCCTCATCACCGGCGCCTCCTCCGGATACGGGCGGGAGACCGCCCGGCACTTTCTCGCGCAGGGGTGGAACGTCATCGCCACCATGCGGACGCCGCGCGCGGACGTCCTGCCCGAGTCGGACCGGCTCCGCGTCCTGGAGCTCGACGTGACCAGGCCCGACACGATCACCGCCGCGTTCGCCGCGGCGGGGCCCATCGACGCCCTGGTCAACAACGCCGGCATCGGGCTGATCGGCGTCTTCGAGGGCACGCCCATGGCCCGGGTCCGGGAGATCTTCGAGACCAACACCTTCGGGGTGATGGCGACCACCCAGGCGGTGCTGCCGCAGTTCCGCGAGCGCGGGTCCGGCGTCGTGGTCAACGTGACCTCCAGCGTGGTGCTCGGCCACATGCCGCTCTCGGCCGTCTACAAGGCCAGCAAGATGGCCATCGAGGGGTTCACCGCGTCCCTCGCCCTGGAGCTCGCGGAGTTCGGCGTGCGGGCCAGGACCGTCGAGCCGGGCGCCTGCCTGACGACGAACTTCGCCGCCGGTGCCACGAACAACATCGACGTCACCACCTCGCTGGAGGGGTTGGTCCCGGCGCCCTACGAGCCCTTCGCGAAGAAGGCCCTCGGCGGCTTCGTCAACCAGGACCTGTTCACCCGGGAGAGCGATGTCGCCGAGACGGTGTGGCGGGCCGTCCACGACACCACCGGCCAGCTGCGCTTCCCCGCCGGCCCCGACGCCCTCTGGCTCGACCAGGCGAGGTGATCGACCGGACCGCGCGGTGCGGCGCGGTCCGCCGGTCCGGCCCCGCGCGTGCGGGGCCGGACCGCCGCGCCACATCGTCACCAACACGTCGGCCGGCATTCCTGACGTCATTCCCGGCAGCCGTGCCGCCCGAGTGATTGGACCGCCCTGTGACCTGCCTGGCCAACGACACCGACACCGACACCGACATCCGCATCCGTGAGCTGCTCGCCGCGCACGGCACGCCACTGACCCGGTTCGTCCACGGCCTGACCAACAGCCACCGGCAGACCGCCGAGGACGTCATCCAGGAGACCCTGCTGCGGGCGTGGCGTCACCTCGACTCGCTGCCGCCCGACAGCGACGGCCGAAGGCGACGCTGGCTGTTCACCGTCGCCCGGCGGCTCGTCATCGACGAGGCCCGACGGCGGCAGGCCCGCCCGGTCGAAGTCGCCACGCAGACGGACCAGGAGTGCGGCGCGACCGGCGACGACACCGCCGACACCGCGATCGCGAACCAGGCGCTGCGGGACGCGGTCGGCCGGCTCAGCGCCGGCCACCGCCGCGTGCTGCACGAGGTCTACTTCCGCGACCGCACGGCCCACGAGATCGCCGCCGACCTGGGCGTCCCGGTCGGCACCGTGCGCTCCCGCGTCTACTACGCGCTGCGCGCCCTCCGCGCCGCGGTGGCCGAAGGCTGACCCGGGGACGGCCGGCGCCGACCCCCGGCGGCGGGGTCACGGACGGCGGGCCGGCCCGCAGGGTGCGCGGGCCGGCCCGGATCCGGGTGGCGGCCGGCTAGGAGGTCCTCAGGCTCCACTGCTGGTTCGCGCCGCCGTTGCACGACCACAGGACGATCTTCGTGCCGTTGGCGGTGGCGGCGCCGCTGGCGTCCAGGCAGAGCCCCGACGCGACGCCCGTGATGGTGCCGTTGGCGTTGACGTTCCACTGCTGGTTGCTGCCGCCGTTGCAGTCCCAGATCACGACCGTGGTGCCGTTGCTGGTGCCCTGGCCGTAGGCGTCCAGGCACTTGTTGCCGTACACCTGGAGCTGGCGGCTCGACGTGTAGGTCCACCGCTGGTTGCTGCCGCCGCCGCAGTCGAAGAGCTGCACCTGCGTGCCGTTGGTCGTCGTCGAGTTCGGCACGTCCACGCAGCGGTTGGACTGCGCGCCGACGATGGCGCCCTGCTGGCCGTTCCCGCCGTTGGCCGGGGGCGGCGGCGCCACCACGGCCGGCGCGGCCGACACGACGGTGGCGCGGTCCAGCGCGACGGGGCCGTTGCCGACGACCCGTACCCGCACGACGTGCTGCCCCTGGGTGAGGGCCCCGCTGTTGAAGAGCGCCACGTTGCCGCGGCGGGCGGACGCCTGGAAGCTGACCGTCTGCTCCGGGCCGCCGTCGACCGACACGGCGGCCGAGCCGTGCGACGGGTCCTGCACTCCAAACAGCACCACGCGGTTGCCGGTGACGGTGAGGGTGGCCGTGTCGCCGGCCGTGCCGCTGCGGGTGTAGTCCTTGCTGAAGGTCTGGTTGTCCCCGACGGCCTGCCAGCTCCCCGCGTAGGTGAAGCTCTGCCGGTCGTTGACGTCGACCGGGAAGCCGAACGTGTACGCGCCGCTGGTCGGCACGGTCGGGTCGGTGAACGCGGTCGTGTTCACGGTGACGCTCGCCGACGTCAGGCCCGGCGCGGACGCCGTCAGCGTCACCGCGCCGGTCTGGCCCAGCGCGCTCTTGACGTACACCGCGCCGGTGCCGGCCTCCAGGGCCAACGGGCTCTCCCCCACGACCGCCCCGGGCCCGGTGACGCTGAACGACACGGGGGCGCTGTTGGTGGGCACCACCTGGTTGTTGCTGTCCAGGGCCCTGACCACGACGCGGGTCATGTCCCCGCCGTCGGCCTTGATCGCGGAGTCGTCGGCCGTCAGCGTCAGCCGGGTCGCCGCGCCGGGGGTGTGCCGGGTGTCGGTGGCCACGACCTGTCCGCCGATCCAGCAGTCCGCCCGCAGTTGCCCGCTGCTCACGGTGATCCCGGTGAACTGGAACATCGGGTGCGGCAGGCTCGTGTACGCGTTGGGGTTGACGCGCCCGCGGGACGCGCCGTTGACGAACAGCTCGACCTGCTGGCAGTTGCCGCCGACAAGGACGGTGCCGCTGGAGACGCCGGGCGTCCACTGGCTGGCGATCGACACGTACGGCCCGTACAGCGCGGGGTCGCGCTGCGAGGCGTACGCGGCGGCGGCGATCTTCGGGATCCGGAAGATGTCCGAGACGCCGTGGTAGCAGGTGTAGTCCTGGCAGGACGGCGGGGTGACGAACGTGGTGTTGTAGTCGAACGCCGCCCAGCCCAGCGCCCCGGCCATGTTGGACCTGCCGGCGGCGGTGTTCTGCACGTTCAGGTGCACCTTCATCGTGTTGACCTGCGTCTGCTCCGGGTCCCACGACTTGTGCGGGGAGGTGTGCCCGACCGCCTCGGTGACCAGCCACGGCAGCACGGTCGGGGCCTCCGCGGTGCCCGAGAAGTCGTTGTAGGTGTAGACGTCCTCCAGCAGCTCGCTGCCCTTGAAGTTGCGCACGCCGCCCGTGGGACGCGACGGGTCGAGCTGCCGGGCCAGGTTGTTGGTGCGGGTGTAGAAGTTGTGGTTGTCGCCGGACTCGTTGATCCGCACCCCCCACAGCACGATCGACGGGTGGTTGCGGTCGCGCATCACCATCTCGCGGACGTTCTCCACCGCGATGTCCTGCCAGGCGGTGTTGCCGATGTGCTGCCAGCCGGGGATCTCCTCCATGACCAGCAGGCCGATCTCGTCGGCGCGGTCGAGGAACTCCGGGTCCTGCGGGTAGTGCGAGGTCCGCACGATGTTCGCGCCGAGCTCGTACTTGATGATGTCGGCGTCCTTGGCCTGGAGGCGGTTGGGCGCGGCCCGGCCGATGTAGGGGTAGGACTCGTGCCGGTTGAGCCCGCGCAGCTTCAACGCCTGGCCGTTGATGGAGAACTTGCCGTCGCTCTTGTTGAACTGGATGGTCCGGATGCCGAGCCGGGTCTTGTGCTCGTCCACGTAGGTGGCGCCGTCGCGCACCTGCGTGTAGACGGTGTAGAGGTACGGGCGGTCCGGGTGCCAGGTGGTGGGGTTGGCGATCGTGCTGGTGTTGTAGGCGAACTCGGCGGCCGACTGCGCGCCGATGGTCTGGGTGGCCGTGCCGGTGGCCACGACGTTGTTGGTGGCGTCGACGACCTGGGTGACGACGGTGACCGACCGGGACTGTGCGCTGTCGTTGCGCACCCGGGTCCTGGCGTTGACGGTGGTGGTGTTGGGGGTGGTCAGGTACGTCCAGTCCACGTGCACCGGGTCGGTGACGATCATGTTGACGTCGCGGACGATCCCGCCCCAGACGTAGTAGTCGATCGCGCCGCCCTCCGGCGGGATGTCGTTGCGGGTCATGGAGTCGACCTTCACCGCGATCACGTTGTCGGCGCCGCCGATGTTCAGGTACGGCGTGATGTCGTACGTGAAGGAGGTGTATGCGCCCTTGTGCTGGCCGACGAAGGTGCCGTTGACGTAGACGTCGGCGACCTTCGCGACGCCCTGGAACTCGACGGCGATCCGGCGGCCGGAGTACTGGGCGGGCAGCGTGAAGTGGCGGCGGTACCACGAGGCGGGCGCCTCGAAGTCACCCTTGGGGAAGCCCTTGTGCGGATGGGTCCGGAAGTAGGGCAGCGTCACGGGGACGAAGCCGCTCTCGTCCAGCCCCACGGCCTGCCCGGCGCCGCCGGGCACGTCGCCGGAGAACAGCCAGTGGGTGTTGAAGTTGAGCACGGACCGGTTGGACCCCTGCGGAACGTAGGGGGCGGCGGACGCCGGTCCCGGCGGCCCGATCAGCACGAGCGCGGCGGCGGTGACCAGCGCCGTGAGGGCAGCGGCTAGCTTTCGCATTGTCCTCCCCATTTCTCGGGAATGCGGGTTGAAGAGCCGGGCCATCCGGGCACCAGCGCCCGGCACCGGAGTCGACATCGGTGTTCCTCACCCCCGCGTGGCCGCCAGCACCGACTGACCGGGGACGGCCAGCTTGACGACGCCCGTCCGGGTGCAGGCGGGGCTGCTGCGGCACGTGCCCTCCCCCGCCTGGCGGAGGGTGACGGGAGCATGGCCAACGTAATTCGTATGACATCTGATGTCAATATCGCTACATGGGAGTACATCGATGAATGGGGCGGCTCGTCCTGCGGTCCGGACGGGCGGGCCGTACGGTCGGTCCAGGCGCGGTCGCGCCGGCTGCCACGCCGTCCAGACGTGAACGCATGTCGATCGGAGGACCCCGATGAGCCTGATCACGACAGTCGCCGCCGGCCTGGCCGCGACCGCGCTGGGCAGCACGCTGCTCGGCACCCCGGCCGCCACGCTGGCCGTCGACGGTCACTGCAAGGCCCAGTTCGGCATCGGCCAGTGGCGCGACTTCGGCTGCACCGCGTCGGCCACCGGCGGCGCCGGCGACTACCGCTACACGTGGCAGCCGCTGACGCCGTTCACGGGCCTCTACGCCGACCAGGGCCCGGCGAGCAGCGGATACTGTTCGGCGTACGCCGACGTCATCGTGCGGGTGACGGTCGCCAGCGGCGCCGAGACCGCCAGCGCCGACATCCGGTTCCCCTGCTTCTGAGGGGCGCCCGGATCACCGGCCGAGCCGGGCCAGCCCGGCGGCGAGCAGGGCCGGGCACGGCAGCGTCCACCGCCTCGAAACCGGAGCCGACGGTCATCCCCTCCGCGCTCACGGGCAGCTTGTAGTAGCCCAGCGCCTCGCAGGAGGTCAGATGAATGAGGCCGCGGGACGTACCGGCGGCGTAGCCAGGAGGCGTCTCCACCGTCCGACCGGCCCGGCCGCCCTTCGTCGCCGGCCTGTCCGGCCGGGCATCACCCCGCAGGCTGGTGGCGACACCCGAGTTCCGGATCCACCGCCCGATCGATGGTGTCGGTGCGACGATGGGGGGCGTGGGAACTCCGAGAACCGCCCCGCCCGCCGTCTCGCCGCTCACCGGCGAGCCGATCAAGCGCGCCGACGCCGAGCGGCTCGCGGGGGTGCTGAAGGCGATCGCCGACCCGGCCCGGCTGCGGCTGCTCAGCCTGATCCAGTCCTCCCCGGAAGGCGAGGCGTCCGTCAGCGACCTCACCGCGCCGCTCGGGCTGTCCCAGCCGACCGTGAGTCACCACCTCCGGATCCTCACCGAGGCCGGCCTGCTCGAACGCGAGAAGCGCGGCGTCTGGGCGTACTACCGGCTGGTGCCGTCCGCGATCGCAGCCATCGCCGACCTGTTGACCCCGCCCCGCAAGCGGGCGACGCGGAAGGCCCGCTGAGCGGAGCACCCCGCACCCGACGCCCGCGGGGCCGCGGTGGCGGAGCCCCAGGCGGGCGGTGCCGGCACCGCGAGCGGACGCCGGCACCGCCCGACCTCGTCACCGCCTGGCTTCGCGCTTGGCCATCTGGGGCTGTTCGCCCTTTCCGACCCTACGCAGCGCCTCGCGCAGTTGATCCTCGGTCATCTTGGAATTGCCCTCGATGCCCGCATCGTGGGCCTTCTGGCGAAGGTCGTGCAATTGTTCGCGGTCAGCCATGTCCGTCCCCCCGTGCTGCGGTGGCGCGGGCGGCTCCGCGCGCCACTGTCGCCCGCCGTCTTCCCTACGGTGGCGCAGCGCAAACGGCGTGCGCCGGCACCTACGCCTACCAGCCTGTCAGCAGCAGGTGGTTGATCGTCAGGGCCACCCCCGCCTGCACGGCGAGCCACGTGCGGCGGTCGGCGGGCGGGATCAGCGCCGCCCCGGCCATGAGCCAGGCGGTGAACGGCAGCCAGATGCGTTCGACCTCGGCCTTGCTGTAGCCGGACAGGTCCGCGGCGACGATGGCCGCCGTGGCGGCGAGGGGCAGCAGCCAGGTCGCCTGCTCCGCGCCCGGCCGCCGCCGCGCGACGGCCCGCCAGCCGGCCAGCACCGCACGGCGCAGCAGCACGGCCGCCGCCGGACCCGCCGCGGCGACCACGAGCGCCAGGTTGGCCCAGACCCAGTAGCCGTACGCGCGATCGGCGGCGATGCCCTGGTAGTAGCGCTCGACGACCAGGTGGTAGCCGGTGGGCCAGCCGAAACCGGCGGCCGTGAACGCGGCCACGACCGGTGCCGCTCCGGCGAACGCCCAGCCCACGGTGCGCCGGTGCCGGCCCGCCAGCACGACGACCGCCAGGGCGACCGGGGCCATCAGGACGAGCCCGTAGGAGAGGTAGCAGCCGAGCGCCAGCAACGCGCCACCGGCGACCGCGCCCACGGCACGCCCCCGGGTGACGCCGTGCGCCAGCAGGGCGACGCCGGTGGCGGTCACCCCGGCGAACAGCCCGTCGGCCGACACCCCGGACCAGACCGCACCGGGGAACAGCACCGCGAACGGCAGCACGGCACGGGCCGCCGCGCCGCTGCCGAGCAGCCGTACGGTGTGCGGCACGGCGACGGCGACGAGCGCCGCGGCCAGGATGCACAGCACCCCGGCCCAACCGCCGCCGCCCAGCCCGACCCGGTCGAGCCAGACGAAGACGAGCAGCGCACCCGGCGGGTGGCCGGACACGTGCGTGGTCCAGGAGTCCGGCTGGAAGTCGAGAATCCGGGTGGTGAACTCCGCCAGCATGGCGGGGATGTCGGTCACGCCGGGGACCTCGTGCAGATACTCGTGGACGGTGGTGAGCCGCCCGGCGACGCCGCGCCGCCAGCCGTCGACCAGGGCGAGCGACAGCGTCCAGGCCACGGCGGTGGCGTAGGACAGCGCGAGCAGCGGCCGCCAGGGCAGCCGGGCGGCCAGCGCCGGCCCGCGCCAACAGACCAGCCCGGCCAGCAGCAGCGCCGCCGGTGTGCCGGGGCCGACGTGCGGCAGCCAGTGCGCCGACAGCGGAGCCGCGCTGGCGTACACCGGGCGGCCCAGCGCGTACAGCACGCCGCCGGTGACGCCGGCCGCCGCGAACAGGCCGAGTGCGGCGGCGGCGGCGATCAGGTCGGCCCGCGGCGGACGCCGCCCCCGCTCCGTCGGGGTAGGCGACACCGCGCTCGGCAGCCGGACGCTCATCCGCGCAGCGGCGCGTGGGCGAACTCCGCGATGCCGTCGGCGAGCCCCACGGCGGCCCGGAACCCGAGTTCGGTCTCGGCCCGGACGGGCGAGGCGACCACGTGCCGCACGTCGCCGAGCCGGAATTCGCCGGTGACCACCGGCGGGGGCCCGCCGGCGGCCCGCGCCAGCTCCGTGGCCAACTGGCCGACGGTGGCCGGGCGACCGGAGGCGACGTTGTACGCGCGCCAGCCCGTGCGCGTGCCGGTCGCCTCCAGCGCGGCGAGGTTGGCCGCCGCCACGTCGCGGACGTGCACGAAGTCGCGGCGTTGGCCGCCGTCCTCGAACACCCGCGGCGCCCGCCCGGCCTCCAGCGCGGAGCGGAAGATCGCCGCGACCCCGCTGTACGGCGTGTCGCGGGGCATCCCGGGCCCGTAGACGTTGTGATAGCGCAGCGCCACGACGGTGCCGCCGGTCTGCCGGGCCCAGGCCGCCGTGAGGTGTTCCTGGGCGACCTTCGTGGCGGCGTACACGCTGCGCGGGTCCAGCGGGGCCTCCTCGTCGACCAGCCCCGGGGCGACGGCGGCGCCGCAGCTCGGGCAGACCGGCTCGAAGTGACCGGCGGCCAGGTCGGCGACGCTTCGCGGCGCGGGGCGGACCGCACCGTGCCCGGCGCAGGCGTACGCGCCCTCGCCGTAGACGACCATGGAGCTGGCGAGCACGAGCCGGTGCACGCCCGCGCGGGCCATCGCGGCGAGCAGGACCGCCGTGCCGAGGTCGTTGCAGCCGACGTACTCGGGCAGGTCGTCCAGGTCGACGCCGAGGCCGACCATCGCCGCCTGGTGGACCACCACGTCGACGCCGGCCAGGACGCCGGCGACGGCGGGCCGGTCCCGCAGGTCGAGCCGGACGAGCGGGGCCCCCGCCACGGTGTCCGGCAGCGGCGAGCGGTGTGCGCCGGGATGACCGGCGTCCGCGACGGTCACCCGGTGGCCGGCGTCGTGCAGGGCGGTCACGACGTGGGTTCCGATGAATCCGGCGCCGCCGGTAACGAGTACGTGGGTCACGGCGCCGACGGTAGAGCCGGGACGCGGCCATCCGCCCCGGCCGCGGCCTACCGTCAGCGGTTCGTAAGAACTCCGGGCCGGGTCACCGTTCCGTAAGACTCTGTCACCGTCAGGTAAGGATTTCCGGGCGGATCAGGTCCTAGCGTCCGCGGCATGACCGATGTGGTTCTTCCCTGCCGCAACGAGGCCCCGGCCCTGCCCGACCTGCTGGCCCGGATGCCGGCCGGCTACCGGCCGATCGTGGTGGACAACGGCTCGACCGACGGCTCGGCGGAGGTGGCCCGCGCCTGCGGCGCCGAGGTGATCAGCGTCGCCGAGCCCGGCTACGGCGCCGCCGTACACGCCGGGGTCCTGGCGGCCGACCCCGGTGACGGCGTGGTGTGCGTGCTGGACGCCGACGGGTCCTTCGACCCGGCGCAGCTGCCCCGGCTGGCCGACCCGGTGCTGGCCGGCGAGGCGCACCTGGGCACCGGGCGGCGCCGCCCGGCCGCGCGGGGGGTGTGGCCCGCGCACGCCCGGGTCGCCAACGCCGTCCTGGCCCGTCGGCTGCGCCGCACGACCGGCCTCGACATCCACGACATCGGGCCGATCCGGGCTGTGCGCCGCGCCGACCTGCTGGCGCTGGGGCTGCGCGACCGCCGGTTCGGCTACCCGTTGGAGCTGCTGATCGCGGCGGGCCGGGCCGGCTGGCGGGTGGTCGAGGTCGACGTCGACTACCACCCCCGGGCGGCCGGCACCCGCTCGAAGGTGACCGGCACCGTGCTCGGCACCGTCCGCGCTGTCCGGGACATGAGCGCGGTGCTGGCCCGGTGAACGCCCCCCAGGTGCTGGTGCTGGCCAAGACGCCGGAACCCGGCCGGGTCAAGACGCGGCTCTGCCCGCCCTGCACCCCCGAGCAGGCCGCCCGGATCGCCGCGGCGGCCCTGGCCGACACCCTCGACACCGTCGCCGCGGCCACGGCCGGCGCGCGGATCCTGGTGGTCGACGGCGACCATCCGGCCCCGGCGGGCTGGGCGCGGCTCGCCCAGCGCGGCGGCCCGCTCGGCGACCGCCTCGCCAACGCGTTCGCCGACACCCGCCCGGTCGCCGACCGTCGTGGGGCGGCTGCGGCGACCCTGCTGATCGGGATGGACACCCCGCAGCTCACCGCCGCACACCTCGACGCCGCCGTGGGGCTGCTCGGCACGGCGGACGGGCCGGACGCGGTGCTCGGCCCGGCCGACGACGGCGGCTGGTGGGCGCTGGGCCTGCGCGAGCCCGGCCACGCCGAGGCCCTGCGCGCGATCCCCACCTCCACGGCGCACACCGGACAGCTCACCCTGGCCGCGTTGCGCCGCCGTGGCCTGCGGGTCCACCTGCTCCCCCGCCTGCGCGACGTGGACACCGTGGCCGACGCGCGCGCCGTGGCCGCGCTGTGCCCGCCGGGCAGCCGGTTCGCCGTCGCCGTCGACGCCGACGTGCCGTCAGCGGCGGCGGTCGGCCGGTGAACGCCGTCGCGGTCTTCGACGCCGTGTTCGACCGGGCCGCGTCGGGCGTCCCCGCCGCGTTCACGGCCCGACACTCCAGCGGCGGCGAGCTGCGGTTCGACCCGACCGTCTGGTGCCGGGACGCGACCGCCGGGGACTCGACGCTGCTCGCCCGCTGCACCGGCCCCACCCTCGACGTCGGCTGCGGACCCGGCAGGCTCACCGGCGCGCTGATCGCCGCCGGCCGGCCCGCCCTCGGCATCGACGTCAGCGCCACCGCCGTCCGCCTGGCCCGTGGCCGCGGCGCGGTCGCGCTGCAACGCGACGTCTTCGACCCGGTGCCGGGCACCGGCCGCTGGCAACATCTGCTGCTGGCCGACGGCAACATCGGCATCGGTGGTGACCCGCACCGGCTGCTGCGCCGCTGCCGCCGGCTCCTGGCGGCCGACGGCCGGCTGCACGCCGAGTTGGCGCCACCCGGCACGCCCGCCTGGTCCGGCACCGCCATGGTGCAGGCCCCCGGCGGCGTCGGCAGCCCGCTGAGCTGGGCCTGCGTGCCCCTCGACGGCCTGCCCGCGCTGGCCGGGGCCACGGCGCTGCGCATCCTCGACACCTGGACGGCGGCGGGCCGATGGTTCGCCACCCTCGGCCCCGCGTGACCGGCCGTCCGACCGTGCTGCGGCGGTTCGCCCGCTGGTGGTCGACGCCGCTGCCGGCACCGCCCGCGGCGCTGCGGCGGGGACCCATGCGCGCCGGCGCGTTCCCGTCCCGGCTGCGGTCGACGCGACTGACCAGTCAGCTCGGCGTCGCTCTCGGCGTGGCGTTCGCCGTCTGCTTCCTCACCGGGCTGCTCAGCCACCTGATCCAGGATCCGCCGGGCTGGTTCCGGTGGCCGGCCCGCCCGGTGGGGCTCTACCGGTTCACCCAGGGCCTGCACGTGGCGACCGGGCTCGCCACGGTGCCGCTGCTCGGCGCCAAGCTGTGGTCGGCCTACCCGCACCTGTTCGCCTGGCCGCCGGTCCGCTCGGTCGCCCACGCGCTCGAACGCGCCAGCGTCGGCGTCCTGGTCGCCGCCGCGCTGTTCCAGGTGATCGGCGGCGTCCTGAACGTCTCCCGCTGGTACGCGCCGATGCCGTTCTTCTTCACCGCCGGGCACTACTGGGTGGCGTGGCTGGCGGTCGGCGCGCTGCTGGTGCACGTCGGCGTGCACCTGCCGACCGTGCGCGGCGCGCTCGCCCGCCCCGCCGCCGGGCCGCCGGGCCGGCTGAGCCGGCGCGGGCTGCTCGGCGGCGTCGCCGCCGCGGCCGGGCTGATCACCCTGACCACGGTCGGGCAGACCGTCCGGCCGCTGTCCGGCCTGGCGGTGCTCGCGCCCCGCCGGCCGGACGTGGGGCCGCAGGGACTGCCGGTCAACAAGACCGCGGACAACGCCGGGGTACGCGCCCGGGCGCTCGACCCGTCCTACCGGCTGGCGGTCGTCGGCCCCGCCGGGCGGGCCGACCTGGATCTCGCCGCCCTGCACGCCTTCGCGCAGCACACCGCCGACCTGCCGATCGCCTGCGTGGAGGGGTGGAGCGCCACCGGGCGGTGGACCGGCGTGCGACTGCGGGACCTGGTGGCCCTCGCGGGCGGCGACCCGGACCGCGCGGAGGTCCTCGTCGAGTCGCTGGAGGCCGCCGGCCGGTACCGCGCGTCGACCGTCGCGCCCGCCCATGCCCGCGACCCGCTGACGCTGATCGCCCTGCGGCTCGACGGCGAGCCCCTGCACCCGGACCACGGCTACCCGGCGCGGCTGATCGCCCCGAACCGGCCCGGCGTGCTCCAGACGAAGTGGGTCGCCAGGATCACCGTGCGGGAGCCGCGATGAGGGTCCGCAGCGTGCTCGTCGCCGTCGGCGTCCTGCTGATGGGGTACGCCGTCGTGGGCGGCGGTGCCGACCCCGACCTGAAGCCGGCGGGCGTGCTGCTCTTCCTGGCCGGGGTGCTGGCCGGTCACGACCTCGTCTGGATGGTCGTGCTGCTGGCCGGTGGCGCGGCGGTCGCCCGGTTCGTCCCGCGCCGGCACCGACCCGTGGCGCGTGCCGTCGCCGTCAGCGCCGCCGCGCTCACCGTCGTGGCGGTGCCGCTCGTCCTCGGCTTCGGTCGGCCCCCGGACAACCCCTCGGTGCTGCCGCTGCCGTACGGCCGCAACCTCGCCGCCGTCCTGCTCCTCGTCGCCGGCGCGGCACTGGCGGCGTGCCTGACGGCGGACCGACGTGACCGGTCGGCGGCGCGCCGTGGGAGGGGCCGGCCGGCGGCGGACCGTAAGCAATCCGAAAGACCCGGCGGGGGCGGCCCGCCGTCGCCTGGTCGGTAGCGTGGCCGGGATGGGGCATCGGGTGCTGGTGGTCGACGACGACCCGACGGTCAGCGACGTCGTGCGGCGCTACCTGGAACAGGACGGCTGCGAGGTCAGGCTGGCCGTCGACGGCGCCGACGGCCTCGCGGCGATCGCCACCCACCGGCCCGATCTCGTGGTGCTCGATCTCATGATGCCCGGCATCGACGGCCTCGAGGTGTGCCGCCGGATCCGCAGGCAACTGCCGGACCTGCCGGTGATCATGCTCACCGCCCTCGGCGAGGAGGCCGACCGCGTCCTGGGGCTGGAGGTCGGCGCCGACGACTACGTGACCAAGCCGTTCTCGCCCCGCGAGCTCCTGCTCCGCATCCGTTCGGTGCTGCGCCGCACGAGCGGGCACACCACCGGCCCGGCCGGCCTCACCCGGCTCGTCGACGCGGAGCTGGCCGTCGACACCGACCGCCGCGTCGCCGAGCGCGACGGCGCGCCGCTGGCGCTGACCGTCCGGGAGTTCGACCTGCTGGCCTTCCTCCTGCGCCACCCCGGGCGCGCCTGGTCCCGCGCCGAGCTGCTGGACAAGGTGTGGGGCTGGCAGTTCGGCGACCAGTCGACGGTGACCGTCCACGTCCGCCGGCTGCGCGAGAAGATCGAGAACGACCCGGCCGAGCCGCGCCGCATCCGCACCATCTGGGGCGTCGGCTACCGCTACGACCCGCTCGACGAGGGAGCCCGGCGGTGAGCGACATGCTGCTCATCGGGCTCTACGCCCTCGTCGCCGGAGGCGTCGTCGGGCTGGCCGGGGCCGGGACGCTGCGGCTGCTGCGCGGCCGGTCGATCCTCGTGCACGTGCTGGTGCTGCTCACCGTCACCGTGCTCGCCGTGGTCGTCGGCGTCGCCACGGTCGCCCAGGCCATGTTCCTGTCCCCGCACGACCTGTGGGTCGTCCTCGTCACCGTGAGCGCCTCCGCGGTGATCAGCCTCGCCGTCGGCGCCGTCTTCGGCAGCCGGCTGGCCGCCTCCGCCGTCTGGGCGCAGGCGGCCCGGGACCGGGAACGGCGGCTGGAGGCCGGGCGGCGTGAACTCGTCGCCTGGGTGTCGCACGACCTGCGTACCCCGCTCGCCGGGCTGCGGGCGATGGCCGAGGCCCTGGAGGACCGCATCATCGACGACCCGGCCACCGTCGACGAATACCACCGGCGCATCCGCGTCGAGACCGACCGGATGGCCCAGCTCGTCGACGACCTGTTCGAGCTGTCCCGGATCAACGCGGGGGCGCTGCGGCTCGCGCCCACCACCGTGCCGCTGCGCGACGTCGTGTCCGACGCGATCGCCGGGGTCGCCCCGCTCGCCGCCCGCCGCCGGATCCACCTGGTCGCCGCGGACAGCGGCTGGCCCCTCGTCCGCGCCGGCGAGCGCGAACTCGCCCGCGTCGTCAGCAACCTGCTGATCAACTCCGTCCGGTACACGCCGGAAGACGGCACCGTGCACATCGCGGCCGGCCACGAACGCGACGGCGTGTGGCTCGCCGTCTCCGACACCTGCGGCGGCATTCCCGAGGAGGACCTGGACCGGGTGTTCGACGTCGCCTTCCGCGGCGAACGCGCCCGCACCCCGGGCGCGGCCGGCTCCGGTGGCGGCGGGGGGCTCGGCCTGGCGATCGTGCGCGGCCTCGTCGAGGCGCACGGCGGCCGGGTCGACGTGCGCAACACGGCCCGCGGCTGCCAGTTCGAGGTGCGTCTCCCCACGGCCTGACCCCCGGGGCGGGGCAGTACGGGTGTCGCCGTTGCGCAGGCGGTCAGGGCCACCGGTGCCTGCTGTCGGGGCGTTCCGCCTGGCGGACGCACCGGACGCGGGTCCCGCCCCGACGGTCGTCTCCGCGTACGTCCGTCCGAAAGGCGGGGGCCGGAACCCGCACGCCGGGTCGCCGCCGGAGCGCGATTGCCCTCCGGCGGCGTCCGACGGTGGGGTCAGTTCCGGTTGATCGTGAAGGTGGACGTGGTGTTCCTGATGTCCTGCGCGTTGTTGCTCAGTCGCAGGTTGGTGAAGGTGACGGAGCCGACGGCCGGCCCCTGGCCCGCTTCCGGCATCTCGTTCACCCAGATCCCGAAGCCGGACTTGGCGTCGAACGCGTCACCGCTGCGACGCGCGCCGCTGATCGAGATGTTGGTGAAGACCGTGTCGGTGACCGGGAACTGCGGCTGGCCGCCGACGTAGTTGGTCTGGAACATGATGCCGCTGTAGGTCGGGTCGACGATGTCGACGTCGCTGACCCGAATGCCCTGGAACACCTTCGACGCGGAGAAGACCCAGATCGCGGGGAAGGTCTGGGCGCCCCAGAAGTGCCCGCCGGCCCGGACGATGGAGATGTTCTCGAACCGGGTGGGCGGGTTGGCGCCGAAGCCGTTCATCGGATAGCCGAAGTCGAGCGAACTGATCGTGATGCCGGAGTAGACAAGCGTGTCGGCGATGTAGATGTTGCGGAACGTGTTGCCGTAGCCGCCGTAGACGGCCACCCCGGCGGCCCGCCAGGTCAGGGTCGAGGTCAGGTTCTCGTAGACGTTGTCCTTCATGTCGGCGCCGCCGGCGTCGATCGCCGAGAACAGCGCGAAGCTGTCGTCGCCGGTGGCCCGCGCGTCGTTGTTGCTGACCAGGTTGTTGGTGCTGCCGTTGGTCATGTTGACGCCGTCGGCGAACATGTTGCGGATCCGGGAGTTCTTGATGGTCACGTAGTCGGTGTTCGCGCCCCAGTAGAGGCACACCATGTGCTCGTTCCAGATGTTGTCGATCACGATGTTCGACACGTTGGCGAAGTCGAACACCTTGCCCGGGCCGTCGATGCGCGAGGTGTAGTTGCCGAAGTAGGCGAAGTTCGCGAACGACGAGCCGGCCGCCGAGTTCTCGGCGCGGAAGCCGATATCGGTGTTGTCCTGGCCCGACGGGGCGGTGAACCGGGTGTACCAGGGGCCGGCCCCGGTGACCTTGACCGCCTTGCCGTACACCTGGAACTTCGACGCCGTGGAGTAGGTGCCGGCGGGCAGGTAGACGCCGATCAGGTTGCCGGTGGTGTCCATCCGCACCCGGTCCAGGGCGTTCTGCACGTCGGAGTGGGTGAACCCGGCCGGCGTGGTGTACCTCGCCGGGTCCGGGTTGGCGATCGGCGCGACCTGCTCGGTGTTGATGAAGTCGATCGCGTACGTGGTGGTGTTCGCCGGGTCCTTCTGCAGGCGGATCCGGCTGCCGGCCGGGACGGTCGAGTTGAGCATGACGTTGGCTTCGTCGTAGATGTGCCGCGGGCCGCCCGCGCCCGGCGAGTTGCCCGGGCTGGCCTCGGCCCCGTAGAGCCAGGCGTAGCGGGAGGTCAGGTCGATGGCCTTGTGGAACGTGCCGTTGACGTAGATGTTCAGCGTCGAATTGATCCCGCCGCCGCCCGGGGCGTCCGGGATGGAGAAGCGGGTGACCAGCGTGTTGGTGCTGGCCCGGGTGGTCCACTCGACGTAGCTGCCGGTCGAGTTGAGGGTGACCGCGCGGCGGCCGGACGCCTCGCCGGCCAGGTCGCCGACGGTCCGGTTCGGCCCGACCACGGCAGCGCCGCCGCCGACCACGCCGTCCTCGGCCTCGTACATGTCGTACGGCATGTTCGCGCCCCGGCCGACGAACAGCGGCCGGTCGCTGGTGTTGTTGGCCTGCTTGACCGGCAGCTCGTTGCCGTCGGCGGCGAGCGCCACCCGCACGGTGTACCTGCCGTTCGCGGCGGTCCAGGTGCCCAGGTCGACCGGGGCGACCGTGGCCCCGGCGTTGATAACCCCGGAGTACGAGCCGGTCAGCGTGCGCACGGCGGTGCCGGCCTCGTTGAGCACGGTGAGCGTGATGCCGTGCGCGCCCGACGCCGAGGCGACCGATCCGGCGTTGCGCAGGGTCACCGAGAACGTGACGATGCTGCCCGCCGACGGGTTGCCCGGGGTCCAGCCGACCACCGAGGCGACCAGGTCCGAGCTGGCGACCGGGTTCACCACCAGCGCCGAGGGGTGGGTGTAGCTGTTGTTCGTCTCGTCCTGCTCGATGACGGCGTTGGCCTCGTCGACCTTGGCGCTCAGCGGGTAGCTGCCCGCCGCACGGGTGCCGATGTTGGCCGAGACGGTGGTCGACGCGCCGGCGGCCAGGGCGCCGACGGCGGCCGTGCCCACCCGGACGCCGCCCAGGTACAGGTTGACGTTGGTGGCGGCGGACGCCGCCGTGCCGGCGTTGCGCACCGTGGCCGACAGGGTGACCGCGTCGGTCTCGGTCGGGTTGGCCGGGCTGGCCGACATGCCGGTGACGGTCAGGTCCGGGTTGGCCGCCGGGACGCCGAGCACCTGGAACTCGGCCACCTGGCCGCCCGGGGCACCGGAGTTGGCGGTGAAGGTCAGCCGCACGTCGGCGGCGGTGGCGGAGACCGGGATGGTCACCGTGTTGCCCGAGCCCGGGTTGAAGGCGTAGCCGGTCGCGCCGACCAGGCCGGTGAACCCGGAGGCGCTCTGCTCGCGGCCGAGCACCTGCACGGTCTGGGTGCGGGCGCCCCACGCCGAGTCGGGGTTCAGCTTCAGCACCACGGCGCTGATGGCCGCGTTCGACCCGAGCTGCACGGTCAGGGTGCCCGGCAGGCCGTTGCTCTCCCAGTACGTCGCCGTGTCGTTGTCGTTGGCGTTGGCCGGCACGAACGTGTGCACGTACCCGGAGGCGGTGACCGGCTTGCCGACGGCGAGGTTGGCGCCGCCGGTGCCGGTGCCGGTGCGGGTCACCGAGTTGCTGTTCGCCGACTGGTTGCCGGCGGCGTCGCGGGCCCGCACGTGGTACGTGACCGTGGCGCTGGCCGGCTGGTCGTCGGTGTAGGTGAGCACGTTCCCGGCGACGCTGCCGCGCAGGGCGCCGTTGGCGTAGACGTCGTACGAGGTGACGCCGGTGTTGTCGGACGAGGCGCTCCAGGTCAGCCGGATCTGGCCGCTGGCCGGCTGGGTGTAGGCCAGGTTCGCCGGGGCGGTCGGGGCCTGGGTGTCTCCGGAGGTGCTGCCGTAGACCTCGAACTCGGAGACCTGGCCGGCCGGCCAGCCCGTGTTGGCGGTGACGTTCAGCCGGACGTACCGGCTGGCGGCGGCGGGGAACGTGATGGTCACCGTGTTGCCCGTGGCCGGGTCGAAGGTGTAGCCGGCGGACGCCTTCAGGGTGGTGAAGGTCGAGCCGTTCGTGCTGCCCTGCACGGAAAGCGTCTGGGTGCGGGTCTGCCACGCGGCGGCCGGCGGGAGCTTCAGCACCACCCGGTCCACGGTGACGGTCGAGCCGAGGTCGGCCTGGAGCCACTGCGGGAAGGCGTTGTTGGCGCTCTCCCAGTAGGTGCTGGCGTTGCCGTCGTTGGCGTTGCCCGGGCCGTAGTTCTGGCTGACGCTGCTGGCGGTCATGGTGGCGGAGATGCCGGCGAGGGCCGCCGCCGTCGCGGGGGCCGGGGCGGGCGCGGCGGTGCCGGCGCGCGGCGCGGCCACGGCGGGCCCGCCGGAGACCAGCAGGCCGGCGGCGAGCAGGCCGGCGGTCAGCAACCGGCCGGGGGTACGTCGTCTCGTGCTGTTTCCGGGCATGGCGGAGCTGCACCTTCTTTCGGGGGTGGTGGTGCCCGCCGGTGGGCGGGGGTGCCACGGCGGGGTGGGACTGCCCGGGCCGGCCGGTCGTGGGGACGCACCGACCGGCCGGGGCTGGCGCGCCGGCGGGCCCGGGTGACGCCGTCCGGCCCGGCGACGCCGTCAGGCCGAGTGGACCTCGAACTCGGAGAGCTGGCCGGCCGGCCAGGCGGTGTTGCCGGTGAAGGTCACCCGGACGTGCCGGCGGGTGGTGGCGGGGAAGGTCACGGTCACGGTGTTGCCGGTGGCCGGGTCGAACGTGTACCCGGCCGAGGGCTTGAGCGTGGTGAACGCCGAGCCGTCGGTGGAGCCGAGGACGGAGAGGGTCTGGGTGCGGGTCTGCCAGGCCGCCGCCGGGGGAAGCCTCAGCACCACCCGGGACACCGACCGGGCGACGCCCAGGTCCACGGTCAGCGACTGCGGGAAGGCGTTGTTGGCGCTCTCCCAGTAGGTGCTGGCGTCGCCGTCGACGGCGTTGCCGCCGCCGTACACGTCGGCGTGGCTGGTCTCGCTGACCGGACGTCCCTGCGCCAGGTTCCCGGTGGGCGGCGGCGTCGTGGGCGGGGCGGTGGTCGGCGGCGGGGTCGAGCCGCCGCCGTACACCTCGAACTCGGAGACCTGGCCCGCCGGCCAGCTGGTGTTGCCGGTGAAGGTCAGCCGCAGGAACCGCCGGCTGCCGGCCGGCAGGGTGATCGACACGGCGTTGCCGGTGGCCGGGTCGAACGTGTACCCGGCGGAGGCGAGGATCGTCGCGTACGCCGAGCCGTCCGTCGAGCCGGCGACCGCGAGGGTCTGGGTCCGGGTCCCCCAGCCGGCCGGGAGCCTCAGCGCGATCCGGTTGGTGCTGACCGCCGCGCCGAGGTCGACCGTCAGGGTCTGCGGGAACACGCCGTTGGCGCTCTCCCAGTAGCTGGCCGCGTTGCCGTCCACCGCGTTGCCGGCGACGTAGGTCTGCGACACGCTCGACGCGGTCACCGGCCGGCCCTGGGCCAGGTTCCCGTTGCCCGGCGGGGGCGTGGTCGGCGGCGGGGTGGTGGGCGGGGCCGTGGTGGGCGGCGGGGTGGTGGGGGTGCCGGTGGGCGGGCTGGTCGGCCCGTTGCCCCACTGCGGCGTCGGCCACGGCCCGCAGTACGGGGTGGCGGTGTACCAGCCGGAGTTGCCGGATCCCTGGGTGACCTGGAAGCCGCTGCCCACGCAGTTGTGCATCGGGTTGCTCTGCGCGATCCCGGTGGCCCGGACGCCGGTGAACGACACCTGGCTCGGCGCCTGCACCTGGAGCGCGTACGTCCCCGCGCCGTCGATGCGCACGTTGGTGAGGTTGATCCCGCTGCTCTGCCCCTCGATCCAGTGCAGCGCCGCGTAGGAGCTGTCGAGGATGTCGGTGTCGGTGATGTTGACGGTGGCCCCCTGGATCGCCTCGTTGAGGGCGGAGAACCAGATCGCGCCGACGCCGAAGTTCCAGTTGTAGTCGGAGTTCCCGTTGCGGATCAGGGTGTTACGGGCGATCGTCCAGGTGCCCCTGACCGCGGTGTCGCCCTGCACCCCGGGGTAACGGTTCGCGACGTGGATGCCGCCGCCGTTCGTCACCGAGTCGGCCGTCACGTTGTCGGTGATCTTGATGTCCCGGCCGCCGTAGCTGACCAGGTGGTTGGCCAGGATGGTGACGCCGATGGTGTTGCGGGTGAAAGAGTTGTTGACGTTCGGCACGCTCTGCGCCCACATGGCGAGCGCGTCGTCGCCGGTGTTGCGGACGAAGGTGTTGGTCACCGTCGAGTTGGTCACGCCCCAGTGGAAGTTCACCCCGTCGGCGGTCTGGTCGAGGATCCGGCTGTTGCGGATGGTGAAGTTGTCCATCGGGCCGTCCATCCAGGCCCCGACCTTGGTGTGCTGCATCCAGACGTTGTCGACCACCGAGTCGGTCATCGCCCCGCCGATGGCGTTCACCTGGTCGTCGTCGATCCGCTCCCGGACGTCACCGATGATCGCGAAGTCCCGCAGGGTGACGTTGCGGCTCGGGCCGCCGGCCTCGTGCGGCCGGATCTGTCCGGTGTAGCCGCCGCCGGGGACGTACTTGCCGTAGACGCCGGCGGCGCGCTTGCGGTCGGTGGGGTGCCGGCCGCCGAGCACCGAATACCACGGGCCGGCGCCGCGCAGGGTCACCCCGTCGACGACGACGTGGTCCCAGAGGGTGAAGGTCCCGGCCGGGATCCACACCGCGCGGCCCTGGGCCCTGCCGGCGTCGACGGCGGCCTGGAACCTCGCCGTGGAGTCGGTGGCCCCGCTCGGGTCCGCGCCGAAGTCCGTGACGACGTCGAGCACCCCGGCGGGCTTGGCGATCGGCGCGCCGACGAGCTCGAAGTCGGCCAGATCGATGGTGAACGTCGGGGACTGCGCGGTCGAGGAGACCTGCAAGCGGATCTTCGTGCCCGCCGGGTAGGTGGTCCCGAACATGGTCCGGGTCTCGTCGTAGAAGTGGTGCGGGTTGGTGTCGCCCGGATTGTTGTTGAACGGGTAGCCGCCGTAGTACCAGCCGTACCGGGAGGTCACCGGGACGGCCTTGACCAGGCTGCCGTTGGCGCGCAGGTCGATGCTGGCGTCCCGGCCGGTGCCGGCGGCGTTGTCGGGCAGGCTGTAGCGGAAGGTCACCGCGTTGGCCGGGGCGGTCAGGGTGAACTCGACGTACTCGCCGACGGCGTCGAGGGTGACCGCCTCCCGGCCGGACGCCTCGGACGGCAGCTGGCCGTAGTAGCGGGTCGGGCCGATCCGGGTGCCGTTGTGCGCCGCCCGCTCCGCCTCCTGCTCGACGAACGGCACGGTCGCGCCCCGTCCGGGGATGTCGAACGGGGACAGCCCGGCGGCGCGGGCGGGGGTGGCGGTGGAGAACGAGACGACCGTTACGGCCGCCGCCACCAGCGCGACGCCGGCGAACGCGGCCAGCACGGCACGGGCGGGTCTTCCGAGGGTGACGACGGTGGTGCCGGTGGTGTGGTGGGCCATGCGGGGAGCTCTCCGTTTCGTCATCAGGCCAGGTCCCCCTGGACTGGGCGGTTCGCGGTAGCTGCTTCTCCTTCGGGTCGGGCGTCGGGGGCGGTGGCGCCGGCCGGGCGGGACGGACCGGCCGACGCCACGGCCGGGTCGGGTCAGCCGGCCGGCGTGGGACCGGCGGCGGGATCCTCGGCGGTGCGCAGCCAGACGGCGGTGTCCGGCGGGAGCAGGTCGCCCTCCAGCGGCCCGCTGGCCAGCAGCCGCGCCTCGTGCGGGGGCAGCGGCGCCGGGGCCCCGCCCAGGTTGACCAGGCAGGCGAAGCCGGCCCCCCGGGCGAAGGCGAGCACCCCGTCGGGCGCGGCCAGCCAGCGCATCGTCCCGTCGCCGAGGCCCGGCTCCGCACGCCGGATGCCGATCGCCGCCCGGTACAACTCCAACATCGAGCACGGGTCGCCGGTCTGCGCCCGGACCGTGCGGTCCTTCCATTCGGCGGGCTGAGGCAGCCAGGGCGCCCGCACCGCGTCGTCAGGGCTGAACCCGAACGGCGGCGCGTCGGCGGACCAGGGCAGCGGCACCCGGCAGCCGTCCCGGCCGTGCCCGGAGCGGCCCCACATCGGGTCCTGACGCAGCTCGGTCGGGATGTCCTCGACCTCCCACAGGCCCAGCTCCTCGCCCTGGTAGACGTAGACCGCGCCGGGCAGGGCCAGGGTCAGCAACGCCGCCGCGCGGGCCCGTACGGTGCCCAGCTCCACGTCGGTGGGGACACCCTCGCGTTTGGCGGCGAAGCTGAACGTGGTGTCCGCACGGCCGTACCGGGTGACGTGCCGGGTCACGTCGTGGTTGGACAGCACCCAGGTGGCGGGTGCGCCGACCGGGGCGTGCGCGGCGAGGGTGTCGTCGACGCACCGGCGCAGCGCCGCCGCCTCCCAGGCGCAGCCGAGGAAGTCGAAGTTGAACGCCGAGTGCAGCTCGTCGGGGCGCAGGTAGTTGGCGAACCGCTGGCGATCCGGCAGCCACACCTCGCCGATCAGCGCCCGGTCGCCCGGGTACCCGTCGGCGATCCGCCGCCAGTCCCGGTAGACGTCGTGCACCGCGTCGAGGTCGACGAAGGGACTGGGCGCGCCGTCGACCGCCTCGGGCAGCGCCGGATCCTTCATCAACAGGGCGGCCGAGTCGATCCGGATCCCGTCCACCCCCCGGTCGAGCCAGAAGCGCAGGATGTCCTCGAACTCGGCACGCACCCTCGGGTGGTCCCAGTTGAGGTCGGGCTGCTCGGGTGTGAACAGGTGCAGGTACCAGTCGCCGGGGGTGCCGTCCGGGTTGGTGGTCCGGGTCCAGGTGCCCCCGCCGAACTGGGACACCCACTCGGTGGGCGGCCGGTCGCCGCCGGGGCCGCCGCCGGGGCGGAACCAGAACAGCTCCCGCTCGGGGGCGTCCGGGCCGCCGGCCAGCGCCGCCTGGAACCAGGGGTGCGCGGCGGAGCAGTGGTTGGGCACCACGTCGACGATGATCCGGATGCCCCGGTCGTGCGCCTCGGCGATCAACTCCTCGGCCTCGGCGAGGCTGCCGAAGACCGGGTCGATGTCCCGGTGGTCGGCGACGTCGTAGCCGGCGTCGGCCATCGGCGAGGGATACCAGGGGCTCAGCCACACGGCGTCGACGCCGAGGCCGGACAGGTGGTCCAGGTGCGCCCGGATCCCCTCGATGTCGCCGATTCCGTCGCCGTTGCCGTCGGCGAAGCTGCGCGGATAGATCTGGTAGATCACCGCACTGCGCCACCACGGGCCAGCAGCTGATGTGGACACGGGCACCTGCTTTCTCAGTCGTACCGGCTGTCTCGGTGGGGTCGGGTGCCGGGGCGGGTCAGCCCTTCACGCCACCGGCCGACAGGCCGCTGACGATGCTGCGTTGGAAGACCAGGAAGACCACCACCATCGGGATGCTGGCGATCACCAGGCCGGCCATCATCTCGGTGGGCGGCACCTGGCTGACGTTGGAGAGGCGGCTCAGCGCGACGCTGAGGGTCTGCGCGTCGGTGTCCTGGAGCACCAGCAGCGGCCAGAGGAAGTCCTTCCAGATCGCGATGATCGAGAAGATGGAGACCACGGCGAGCACCGGACGCGACAGCGGCAGCACGATGGACCAGAGCACCCGCAGCCGGCCCGCGCCGTCCAGGCTCGCCGAGTCGAGCAGGTCGTCGGGGATCTGGTCGAAGAACCGCTTCAGCACGTAGACGTTGAACGCGTTGGCCGCGCCCGGCAGCCACAGCGCCCACGGGGTGTTCAGCAGGTTGACGTGGAGGATCGGCACGTCGGTGACCGTGAGGTAGGCCGGCACCAGCAGGGCGGCGGCCGGCAGCATCAGGCTGGCCAGCATCCCGGCCAGCACCACGTTGCCGAAGCGCGGTCGCAGCTTGGACAGCGCGTACGCGGCGGTCACCGCGACGACGAGCTGGATCAGCCAACCGCCGACGGCGTAGTAGACGGTGTTGGTGAAGTACCGCAGGATCTGCATGTGGTCCCACGCCTCGGCGTAGGTCTGCGGGTGGAACGACTCCGGCACGAAGGTCGGCGGTGTCTGGGCGAACTCGGCCGGCGACTTCACCGCGCCGGTCACCATCCAGTAGAGCGGGAAGAAGAAGACCAGCGCGAACACGACGGTGACCACGCCGAGGACGACGAGGTAGACGACCCTCCCCCGGCCCCGGCTCAGCTCGGTCTCCGAGATCAGGGTACGGGTGGCCGGTGGCCCGCCGAGCCGCTGGCGGCCCCGCCGGTTCTCATCGGCCGGCGCGGCGGCCGGCGGCACCGGCGGCGCGGGCGGAGCGGTGAGTGTCATGGCGGGCCCCCTCAGTCGGCGCGGCGGGTGAGCCGGAGGTAGATGGCGGAGAAGGCGCCCAGCACCACGAAGAGCAGCACGCTCATCGCCGCCGCGAGGCCGAAGTCGTTGTTGACGGTGAAGGCGTACCGGTAGATCAGGATCATCACCGTCACCGTGTCCGGGTTGGTGGTGCCGGTGAGCTGGTACGGCTCGATGAACACCTGCATGGTGGCGATGACCTGGAGCAGCAGCAGGACCAGCATGATGAAGCGCAGCTGCGGGATGGTGACGTGCCGCAGCCGCTGCCAGACCGAGGCGCCGTCCAGCTCGGCCGCCTCGTACAGCTCGCCGGGGATGCTCTGCAACGCCGCGAGGTACATCAGGGTGGCGCCGCCGAGGTTCGCCCAGGTGGAGACCAGGACCAGGGAGATCATCGCGGTGCCGGAGGACTGGGTCCACTGCGACTCCGGCAGGTGCGCCCCGCGCAGCACGGTGTTGAACAGGCCGTTGCCCGGGTCGTAGAAGTACTTCCAGAGCAGCACCACCACGATCGGCGGCAGCATCACCGGCAGGTACACCGCGATCCGGAAGAACCCCTTGAAGTGGCGCAGCTCGTTGAGCAGGATCGCCAGGGCCAGCGGCACCAGGTAGCCCAGCACCAGCGCCAACCCGGTGAAGACCAGGGTGTTCTTCCACGCCGTCCAGAACAGCGGGTCGGCGAGGAGCGCCTCGAAGTTGTCCAGCCCCACCCAGTAGGGGTCGGTGACGAAGTTGACCTGCTGGAAGCTCAGCAGGACCCCGCGCGCCAGCGGATACCAGGAGAACAACGCGAAGCAGGCGATGCCGGCCGCCAGGAAGGCGTACGCCAGGAGGTTGTCGGAGATCGAGCGGCGGAGCCGTGCGCCGCGCGGCCCGCGCGAGCCGGCCGTGACGACCGCCATGCCATGTCCTTTCGTGCTCGGGAGGGCCCCGGCCAGCCGCTGCGTGCGGGGGCCCTCACCGGTCGTCGGCTCGGCTACCTCACGCCGGCCAGGATGGTGTTGACCTGCTTCTCCGCGTCGGCCAGCAACTGGTCGACGTTGGCGTCACGCTCGGTGAGCACCTTGAGCATCGCCACGTCCAGCACCGCGTAGACCTGCTGTGCGTTCGGCGGCTCGAACTTCACCGGGATGGAGTCCATCGCGGCGACGAAGGGCGCGTAGTTCTCCTGCGGCACGTTGGCGTACTTCTTGTCGGCGGCAGCCTGGGTCGCGGCGGCCTGCCCGGTGAAGATCTGCGGCTCGGGGAGCCCGACCGGCAGCTTGTTCTCCGTCGCCCACTTGTTCTCCGCCTCGAACCGCTCGGCGCTGGTGAACCAGAAGGTCAGCCACTTCAGGCCGGCCCTGATCTTCTCCGGGGTGGCCTTGGCGTTGAACATGTAGCCCTCGCCGCCGCCGAGGGTGCCCTTGCCGTCCGGGATCGGGCCGAGGCCGTAGTCGGCGAAGTCGCCCTTGTACTGGTTGACGATGGTGGGGATGTTGTCGGCCGGCGCGACGTACATGCCGAGTTTGCCGGCGCCCATGAGCTGGAGCAGGTCGGCCCACTCCAGGGACTGCCGGGCGCCCATGCTGTTGTCGGTCCAGCGCATCTCCTTGAGCTGGTTCAGCACCTGCCTGCCCTGGTCGCTGTTGAACGCGGCCTTCCAGGTGCCGCCGTCGTGGACGGCGACGTCGCCGCCGACGGAGTAGATCTCGGTGGTGAAGTGCCAGCCGCCGGTGTTGGACTTGCTGTACTCGCCGTAGCCGACGGTGCCGTTGCCGAGCGCGGCGATCTTCTTCGCCGCCACGCGCACGTCGGCCCACGTCTTCGGCGGGTTGTCCGGGTCCAGCCCGGCCCTGGTGAACAGGGGCCGGCTGTAGAGCAGGCCAGAGGAGTAGTTCTTGTAGGGCAGGCCGTACAGCTTGCCGTCGGCGCCGGAGAAGACCCTGCGCAGCTCCGGCTTGACCTGGTCGACGACCGGGAAGTCCTTGGCGTACGTGCTGATGTCCGCGACCTGGCGCTTGGCGATCAGGTTGGCCGGGTCGGTGAAGTAGACGTAGAAGACGTCCTCGAGCTGCCCACCGGCCAGCTTCGCGGCGAAGGTCTGCGGGTCCATCTTGCCCTCGCGGGCGTCGATGTCGATGTCGGGGTTCAGCCGCTCGAACTCTGCGACGTTGTCGAGGAAGCGCTGGTGGTTGGCCGCCTCGGTGGCGGGCGGCAGCCCGTTCACCGTGATGGTGACCTTGCCGCCGGAGGTCGACTTCTCGTCGTCCTCACCGCACCCGGCGGCCGACAGCGCCACCCCGGCGACGAGGAGCAGCCCGAGCGCGCTGCGCAGGCTCGTTCTGGTCATGGAGACACCCTTCCTGGGCGAATGTGATCCGGCTCTCAAAGCTGCCATGTTTCGTGGCGATGACGATACAAAGTCGAATCGCTTGCCGCAAGAAGTGGACAGCATCGCGGAAAAAGAGGACGGACCCTCGCCCACGGATGCGTCGGGGAGGATTCGCGGGCTCTCCACCAGGTTCGTCGCATTGATCCCGTCGAGTGTCCGGTCGCCGCGGCCCCGACCGCACAGAGCGCGCGCGGGACGCCGCGGCAGCGGTCCGGATACCGGGAGCCGACGTCAGGACGGAACGCCGGGCAGCGAGGGCCGGCCCGGCGGGACGCCGGGCAGCGAGGGGACGCCGGGCACGCCCCGGGCACGATCGGGCGGCACCGGGGTCAAGGACTACCCGGCGGCAGGGTCAGCGTCGGCCGGCGGCGGGCTCAGCGCCGGGCCGCGGAGTCGACGCCCGAGGTGGGTCGACGCCCACGGTGGGTCAACGCCCGGGCGCCGGGCCCGTCGAGCCGCGGACCACCAGCTCCGGCTCGAAGAGCAACTCGTCGCGCAGCACGCCGGCGCCTTCGATCTGGGTGACCAACAGGTCGACCGCCGCTTGGCCCATCGTCTCGATCGGCTGGCGCACCGTGGTCAGCGGCGGGTCGGTGCAGGTCATGAACGCCGAGTCGTCGAAGCCGACCACCGACACGTCGTCGGGCACCGACAGCCCGAGCCGGCGCACCGCGCGGATCGTGCCGAGCGCCACGACGTCGCTGGCGCAGATCACGCCGGTGACGCCCCGGCCCACCAGCTTGGCGGCGGCCACCCGGGCGCCTTCCATGGAGAAGCTGGACCGCTCGACACACTCGTCCGGGTCCCGCCAGCCGGCGATGCGGGCCAGCGCGGCCAGCTTGCGCCGGGAGGGCACGTGGTCCTCCGGGCCCAGCACCATGCCGATCCGCTCGTGGCCGAGCGACCGCAGATGCCCGTACGCCTGTTCCACCGCGACCGCGTCGTCGGTGGAGACCCGGGGAAAGCCCAGCTCGTCGATGCCGGCGTTCACCAGCACCACCGGGAGCCCCCGATCGGTCAACCGCCGGTAGTGGTCGTGCGAGGCGGCGGCGAGCGCGTACGAACCGCCCGCGAAGATGATGCCGGACACCTGGTGATCGAGCAGCATCTCGACGTAGTCCGACTCGGACACGCCGCCAATGGTGCGGGCGCAGAGCGCCGGGGTGTAGCCCCGCTGGGCGAGCGTCCCGGTGACCACCTCGGCCAGCGCCGGGAAGATCGGGTTCTGCAGCTCCGGCAGCACCAACCCGACCAGCCGCGCCCGCTCCCCCCGCAGCTTGGTGGGCCGCTCGTAGCCCAGCACGTCCAGCGCGGTGAGCACGGCGGTGCGGGTGGACTCGGAGACTCCGCCACGCCCGTTGAGCACCCGGCTGACCGTCGCCTCGCTGACGCCCGCCTTCCGGGCCACCTCGGTCAGTCGCTTCGCCACGCCGCAATGCTACGGCACCGCGCTGCAAAAAATAAACAAGGTGATGACGCACGCAGTCATCATCCTGACGTCATCCGTCCATTTCCGGGCAACCCTCATGCCCGGCACTCCGGCGGCTGCGGCCCACCCGAACGGCGGATCATCAAATCGGCAGCGATGGATCTACGGTAGGCAAGCAGTCACTCGCCGCTCCGGAAGGACTCCCCATGCCCCAGCCGCTCCGCCGCCGGCTCGTCCGCCTCGCGGTTGTCGCCACCGCCGCGGCAGCCGCCAGCTTCACGGTCCAGCCGACCCCGGCCCTCGCCGTGCCATTCGACTGGAACGGCTACTTCACGACGTACGAGGAGTGCGAGGCATACCGCATCCAGGCCAGCTACTGGGGCGAGGTCAGCAACAGTTGCGAATACCGCACCCTGCCCGACAGCGAATACAACGGCTGGTACTTCCGGGCCTGGCTGCCGGGTTAGGGCCACCGGGGCGACAGGACCAGACGGCGGCAGGGCGTGCCCCGACAGCCGCCCTTCCACCTGCTTGACCGCTCAACCTCGCGGCGATAGCTTTGACATTCATCGATAGATGTCTCTCGAAGCAGGTGGACCATGCTGTGGAAGTCCATCGCCGTCGCCGCGTCCGTCGCAGGCGTGCTGGCCACCGCCCCCGCCGCCTCGGCGGCACCCGCTCCGTTGTCAGCCCAGGGCTGGGGCGCCGGAAACTGCCCGCAGGGCATGCTCTGCATCTGGCCGAACTGGAACCACCCGCCGGAGGGCCCCACGGCGACTCCGTCCCTGACGACCGACAGCGAGTGGTCCGGCAACGTCCCGGCGTTCAACTTCTACAACTACACCGCCAAGAAGGCCGAGATAACGTGGTCCTACACGTATCTCGGAACGCCGCTGACCGGCACGATCTGCGTCCTCCCCGGCGGCGACGGGGACCTGTACGTGCCCATGTACGTGACGAAGGTGACCTGGCAGCCGCGCGGCTGCTGATCCCGCCGGAGGCAACCCGGGCCTGTCGACCACTCGGAGAGGGCTTTCGATGACCAGGTTGAACTCCCTGCCGAGGGTGGGACCGCGGCGGCCTGGATGGCGGCTCGGGTTGGCCACCGGCGCGGCGGCGACGATGCTGGTGGGCACCGCGGCGTTCGGCCTGCCGTCGGCCTCGGCGGCGACGGTGGACACGTCGGCGTCGTACGTGTTCGTCAACCGGCACAGCGGCAAGGCGATGGACCTCTACGACTGGTCGACGGCGGAGAACGCGCCGGTCAACCAGTGGACGCGCAACGACCTCGCAGTGCAGCAGTGGCAGTTCGTCGACGCCGGTGGCGGCTTCTACAGGGTGCGGTCGCGGCACAGCGGGAAGGTGCTGGAGTTGCCGAACGCCGCCGACGGCACCCAGTTGGTGCAGACCACCGACCGGGGCTCGGCCACGCAGCAGTTCCGGTTGCAGGACTCCGCCGGCGGGTTCGTGCGGTTCGTGAACCGGCAGTCGGGCAAGGTGATCGACCTGTGGGAGTGGTCGACGGCCGACGGAGGGCGGTTGGCCGCATACTCCGACGTGGACGGGGTCAACCAGCAGTGGCAACTGGTGCGCCTCGGCGGCGGGATGCCGACCACGTCACCGGCCTACCCGCAGCCCGGCAGGGTCGCCGGGGACGTCGGCGTCCACGATCCGACCGTGGTCAAACGGCCCGACGGCACCTACCTCGTCGCGCACACCGGGGACGACATCGCGCTGAAGACCTCGACGGACCGGATCACCTTCCGCAACGCCGGCACGGTCTTTCCCGGCGGCGCGCCCTGGACCACCACCTACACCGGCGGCTCACGCAGCCTGTGGGCGCCGGACCTGTCGTACCGCAACGGCCGCTACCACCTCTACTACTCGGCGTCGACCTTCGGCTCCAACCGCTCGGCCATCTTCCTGGCCACCAGCGCCACCGGCGCAGCCGGAAGCTGGACCAACGAGGGGCTCGTCATCGAGTCGCGGACGTCGGACGACTTCAACGCGATCGACCCGAACCTCATCGTCGACGACCAGGGCCGCTGGTGGCTGAGCTTCGGTTCGTTCTGGTCCGGGATCAAGATGATCCAGATCGACCCGGGCACCGGACGCCGGCTCGGCACGTCGATGCACAGCCTCGCCAACTACGCTCCCGGCATCGAGGCGCCCGTCATGGTCAAGCGCGGCGCCTGGTACTACCTGTACGTCTCGTTCGACCGCTGCTGTCAGGGCGCCAGCAGCACCTACCGCATCATGGTGGGGCGGTCGGCGAGCCCGACCGGGCCGTTCGTCGACCGAGCCGGACAGGCCATGCTCTCGGGTGGGGGCACCCAGATCCTCGCGTCGCACGGCAGCATCCACGGTCCCGGCCACCAGGCGGTCCTCGGTGACAGCGACGGCGATTGCCTGTTCTACCACTACTACGCCGACAACGGCGCGTCGCTGCTCGGCATCAACCGCATCGGCTACGACGCGGCCGGCTGGCCCTACGTGTACTGATCCCGCGCCAGGCCGGCCCGCCGGACCCGGCCCCGGGCCGCCGGTCGGTGGCGTCCGTTCCCGGCTCCCGCCACGGGCGGCCTACGCGGGCTGGCGGTCGGCCGGGACGCCCAGGCGCAGCAGCGGCAGGCAGGACAGGAGCAGGCCGACCGCACCCACCCACAGGGCCACCCGGGCGTCGGCGGCGGCCCCCAGCACGGTGCCCAGCAGCGCGCCCAGCGGCATCGCCCCGCCGAGCAGGAAGCGCATGGTGGCGTTCATCCGGCCGAGCAGTTCGGGCGGGCACAGCCGCTGGCGCAGACTGACCTGGGCCACATTGGAGGCCGTCGCGCCCGCCCACAGCAGCAGGTAGCCGCCGGCCGCCAGCCAGATCCGGCCGGCGTTGTCGATCAGGGGGGTGAGCAGCGCGAACGGCGCGGTGACGAGGAGGCAGAGCCAGGCCGAGCGATACTGCCCGAGCCGCTGGGCCAGGCGTCGGGCCACCACCGCGCCGAGGATCCCGCCGGCGCCACCCGCGCTGAAGTACGCGCTGGCCGTCGCCGGGGACGCGCCCAGCTCGCTGACCAGGCGCACCGGCACCATCGTCTGCACCACCAGGGCGAACATGTTGTACGCGCCGCCGGCCAGCGCCAGCACGCGCAGCACCGGGTGGCGCAGCACGTACGCCACGCCGTCCCGGATCTGCCCGGCGAGCCCGGACCGGCCAGCGGTGGCGGGCCGCGGGTCGGCCGCGCGGATCCGGGCCAGGTACGCGGCGGACCCGGCGAACCCCGCCGCGATCAGCAGGACGGCGGGTCCGGTGCCGGCCAGCTCGACGGCCAGCCCGGCCAGGGCGGGACCCGCGACCTGCGCCACCGCGAGGGTGGTGCTCAGGCGGGCGTTGCCCTCGACCAGCTCCTCGGGCCGCACCACCCGCGGGAGGTAGCTCTGGTGCGCGACGTCGAAGAACACCGTGAGCACCCCGACGCCGAGGACCACGACGTACAACTGGCCCAGCGCCACGCCGCCCGGGGCCGCCGGCACGGCCAGCGAGGCGACGAGCGCTGCCCGCCCCAGGTCGGCGCCGATGAGCAGCCGCCGCTGCCGCACCCGGTCGACGACCGCGCCGGCGGGCAGGCCGACGACCAGGAAGGCGACCGTGCCCAGCGTGCCGACCAGGCCCACCTGCCACGCGGAGGCGCGCATCGGGCCGGCCGCCACCAACGGCAGCGCCACCAGGGCCATCCGGGCGCCGAACTGGCTCGCGACCGCCCCGAGCCACAGGGACCGGAAGTCGTGCTGTCGCAGCAGCCCGGCGCGGTGGTGCGCCACGTCAGGTCGGCGCGGCCGGGGTCGAGGCGTCGGCCGCCCGCAGCCACGTCGCGCGCAGCAGGTCGGCGGCCCGGCCCGCCTCGATGTCGGGCCGCTGCGCCAGCAGCGCGAAGAACTCGACCAGAGCGGCGCCCACCGGCTCGGCGGCCGGCAGCACCTCGGGGTCGTGGTGGACGGTCAGCTCGGGCCGCTCGGCCGACCACGTGACCGCCAGGTGCAGCGCGTTGTGGGCGGGGAACCCGCGCCGGCCGGCGGGCGGGCGCACGACGCCGCGCAGCAGCCGGCCCGCCGGGCCGATCGTGGCGAGGCCGAGCGTGCAGGTGCGCTCCGCCGCCACCACGTTGAGCACGAGGCGACGCCGTTCGCGCAGGGCCTCGATGCCACCGAAGTCGGTCAGCCACCGGCCGAGCAGGGGCGGCGCGGCGGCGTTGGCGGCGGCGAGGCCGCGGACCCAGCCGGCGAGCGAGGGGGACGGGACGGTGTCCGGTGGCACGCTCACCACCGCCTCGTGCAGCGCGCCGGGGACCTCCAGGCTCTCCCGCGTCCACCGGCCGCCCCGCGCGTACAGCACCGGGACGTCCGCCTCGGTCCAGAGCCCCAGCAGGAACGACAGGGCCGCGAGGAGCAGGCCGGAGCCGGTCGCGCCGGTGAGCTCCCGGCCACGCCGGATGGCCCCCGTGGTGTCGCCACCCAGCCCCAGCGGCCAGGCGGCGGTCGCAGTGGTGTCCCGCCACGGTTTCCAGCGCCCGCCGGGGAAGGCGACGGCGGGGACCTCCCGGCTCATCGCCTCCGCCCAGAACTCCCGGGAGGCGGGCCGCCGCGGGTCCGCAGCGACCTCGGCCACGTGCGCGAAGAACGAGGGCACCGGCGGCGGCGTGCGGTCGGGATGCTCGTACGCCGCCGCCGCGCGGCGCACGAACCGGGTGTGCGTCGCGTGATCGGCGAAGCCGTGGTCCACCACGAGGGCGAGCGCGTGGTCGTCCGGCGTCAGCCGCACCAGGCAGGCGCCGGCCAGCGGGTCGTGGCCCAGGTCGATCGGTGCGTACACCGCGGCGCCGAGCGCCGCCCCGGCCGCCTCCAACCGCCGGTCCGCCGGCAGGTCGGCACAGTCCACGGTGGTCACCGGGAAGGGCTGCTCGGCTCCGCACACCAGCTCCGGGCCGGGTGCGAACCGGGCCCGCCACACGTCGTTGCCGGCGGCGGCGGCCCGCATGGCGGCGGCCAGGCGGGGCACGTCCACCTCGCCCCGGACGCGCCACAGCGTCCAGGCCCGCGGCATCGGGTTGTGCCGGGGCAGGCCGGCCTCGTCGGTGTCGCTCAGCAGCAGCAGTTCGCGCTGCGCCCCGTAGGGCGGCACCCCCACCCGGCTCAGCCCTCGAACGCGGGCAGCCGTGACCACGCCGGCTGGCCCGCGGCCCAGGCTGCCAGCACCCCCCGGTCGTCGGGCAGCCGGCCGCTCAGGTGCAGGTCACGCAGCCGGCGCAGCGGCGTCACGCCGGTCGGCCAGTGTGCGAGCGACCGGCGGTAGCACTCGGCGGCCAGGTCGGCCCGGCCCAGTTGCTCATGCGCCTGGCCGGCGTTGAACCAGGAGATGCGGCCGTACGGGAACTCCAGGTGCGCCGCCCTCAGGTACGCGTCGAGCGCGCCGCTGACGTCGCCGGCCTGGTATCGCAGCTCCCCCGCGGTGAGCCAGGTCTTCGGGTCGATCGGGTCGATCCGCTCCGCCAGCTCGTCCACCAGGGCCAGCGCGGCGTCTCGCTCGCCGAGGTACGTGTGGGTGCGCACGGCGGTCTCCACGGCGGGGAAGTAGTTGTCCGCGGCGATGACCCGGGTGTGCTCGTCGTGCCCGGTCAGCTCCCGGGCGATGCCGAGCCACCGGTCCATGTCCGCGCGCAGCAGGTCGCGGTCGCCGGTGAGGAACGGCAGGAAACCCATGGCCCGGAACCATCTGCTGGTCATGAGCGCGGCGTCGAACTCCGACACCTCGGCCAGCGCGGTGTACCGGGCCAGGTCCTCCTCGCCGAGCTTGCGCCAGCGGGCGATGGTCTCGGGCTCCCGCCGCCGGGCGGCGTTGACCGTGGCGTTGATGGTGGTGACCACCCTCGTGCGGGCGTACCGGACGTCGTCGCCGAGCTGGTCGTACAGCGTGCGGAAGTGCGGCTCCAGCTCGGCCGCGTGCCCCGTGGTGAGCATCTGCTCGGCGAAGATCCAGCTGGCCAGCGCGTACGCGCCCTCGGGGTCGCGCACCGGCACGCCGGGCCCGGGAAGGATCTGCTCGGCCTCGGCGTGGAAACCCACGGCGGACAGCAGCCGGCCCAGCAGCGCCCGGTCCAGCAGCGGCAGGTCCGACGCGTTGGCCAGCCGGTCCCGCACCTCCGGCGGGCAGCCGTCGGACGCCGCCAGCCAGGTCCGGTAGTCGGCCGAGGCGCCGCCGGAGGCATAGCCGTACACCGCGGCCGTGGCCTGCATCTCGTCGCGGAACATGGCGGCCGTCGCCCGCTGCGGGTGGATCTCCCGGAACCACGGCTCGCGACGTTCGAGCACGGCCGCGTAGGACATCAGTGGCGTGTGGATCGCGACCGGAGGAGAGTCGACCGGGTCGAGGATCTCGCTCGACCGCAGGTCGAGGAACGGCCGGTAGCGCTCGAGCGGGAGCGGACGCGCCTGGGCCGCCGGCTCCCGCACCGCGACCGCCCAACGCGCCGCGTCGGCGCAGACCGTGCCGTCCAACGCCGGGCGTCGCGCCACGAGAACCGCCAACCGGTCGCGCTCCTCACGGCGGTCCGAGGCGAGCAGGTCGGCCAACGCCCCCACGAGCTCGCCGGTGTCGGCTGTCGCGGGCGGCCCACCGGTGCCGGCTGTCGCCGCGGGCCCGCCGCCCCTGGCGGCCACGGTGGGGGCCGCCAGGTCGAGCAGTCCGGCCAGCGCCGCGGTCCGCTCCGCCAGCCCGGTCCGGGCGGCCACCCGGTAGTGAACGCGGGCGGCCTCCACGTCGCCCGCCGCCCGGGCCGCGTCCGCCGCGAGGAGCCGGGTCGCCGCGCCGGTCGGATCGAGATCGAGGGCGACGCCGGCGAACTCGCGCGCCGGCCCGACGCCGGTCGCGCCGGTCTCGTGCAGGGCGGCGCGGGCGGCGGCCCGCAGCAGCGCCAGCGCGGCGTCGCGCGCCAGGAAGTCGTCCCGGCCCGTCCCCAGGTCGCGGACGACGGCACGGACCATGTCGGCCTCGGGCACCGGCTCGCCCGGGCAGCGCAGCCGCACGGCGAGGATCCGGGCCCGGGCGATCACGCCGAGCCGGTCGCCGGACAGGCCGGCGGCCAGGGACTCCGCCGCGGCGAGCGCCGCACCGGCCGGCTGCCCGCTCGCCGCGGCGTGCCCCGCCCGGGCCAGTGCGGTGGCGAGGCGGACCGGCAGGCCCGCCGCCTCGGGCGGCACCGGGGGAAGCGGTTGCCGGCCGTCCTCGGCGAGGAGGAGCGCCCGCCAGGCGCGCACCGGGGACGACGCCTCCTCACCGAGGCGCCACAGCAGTTTCGCGGCGTCCTCCCGGCGGCCCAGCGCGCGCATCAGTCGCGCTGCCCACAGGAGGCCGGCGTGCTCCTCGGTCTCGAGCCGCTCGCGCACCTCGGGCGGCGCGACGAGGGTGTCCGTGGCGTCGAGCAGGCCGGATCGCTGCATCGCGCGGCGCAGGCCGGCGGGCGGCGCATGTGCGGGCAACCAGCCGCACGGGTCGGACCGGCCGGCGCAGAACAGCGCCGCTTCGGCGACCAGGGCCGGCGGGACCACGGGATCGGCGGTCAGGTCGATGAGCGGGCGCAGCGGCAACGCCGCCGGATCTCGCCAGGTGATGTCGGCCATCCCTCTCCTCCCGCCCCGGCCGGTTGGTCGATGCCGAGGGGCGGACACGCGGCGATGGGGCAGCCCGCGCCCGCCCGATTGGTGACCGGCGGGTCAGTTGATGACGGCGTTGATCAGCCCCACGGCGGATCCTTCGAGGTCCTCGTAACGCTCCATGCTCGACACCTCCTCCCGATCACGCGAGGAAGACGGGCGATGACAGCCCCTGTTCCCGCCATCCTCGCCCAGACAGCAGGCACAGTCAATCCATAGAGGACGATCGACATCAGGCTCTCGCCGCGCCGCGCCGCCCCGAGCATCGGCCGCCCGTCGCGACGCCCGTGCGGGCCGAGCCCGCCCGTGCGGGCCGAGCCGGAGGAACCGGGTGACACGCGGTCGCGTGCCACCCGGTTGGCGGCCTTACCGGGGCACCCAGACGCTTTCGGGCGTGAACCCTCCGAAGCTCGGCAGAGAGCTGTTGCCAGGGACTTCGAAGGCCCCTCCGACGCAGTCGTCGTTCATGAACATCGCCGCGCTCCGGCTGTTGGTGTTGATCGCGGAACGCGGACGGTCTCCCCAACCGGCGTCCACCAGGCTCACGCACGTGCCGGGCGACACCAGAGAGATCAGGGTGAGGCGCTCACCGGTGTAGTTGGCGCCCTCGAACAGGCAGAGCGTGTTGGTGAATGGGCAGGCGTCGACGGCCGGCGCGTTACGCGCGGCGGGGGCCGGACTCGCCGCGGCGGGGGCCGGGGCAGTAGCCAGAAGCGCTGCCAGGAGGCCGAACACCACCGAGGCGCGCGACAGCCGCCGAACGGTCGGTGGAACGGGCCGAATCATCATCCCAATACCTTTCTCTGCTCCGATTGGTCTCGATGCCGCGCCTTCGACTGCGGTGGCGCGGACGGATGACGAACGCGGGTCGGGCGGGTTCAACCGAGCGGAGACGCGCGGAGGCTCGCCTTCCGACGGAAGGCGGGCGTTCTTCGGGTACGCGCTGGGCCGCGCGTTTGCGGTGTCGGTAGATGGGGATTTGCACCAATTGCTCGGCTGTCATCGATGCTAGTCGATTCGTTCGCGAGGCGCAACTTTCCTTGATGATCTTCGATCAGTGCGGGGCGGCCCCCGGCGAGGCGACGTGATCGAGGTGGCCCGCACGGACGCCGGAGCGGCGGCGGACCCGGGCCGGCGGAGGGGGCAGCGCCCGCCGGTCGACCTTGCCGTTGGCGGTGGCGGGCAGCTCGGGCAGGAGGACGTAGCGTGCCGGCACCATGTGGTCGGGCAGCTCCTCGGCGAGGACGGCGCGCAACGCCGGCTCGGTCAGCCGGGCCGGCTCGGCGTCGCGCTCGGCGACCAGGTACGCCACCAGGGTCGGCGCGGCGCCCAGGTCCTCGCGGAGCAGCACGACGCTGTTGGCCACGAGCGGGTGCCGGTTGAGGGTCGACTCGATCTCCCCCAGCTCCACCCGCTGCCCACGGATCTTGACCTGGGTGTCGACCCGGCCGACGTAGTTGAGGTGGCCCTCCGGCGACCACCAGACCAGGTCCCCGGTCCGGTACACCCGCTGCGGCCGGCCGGCGACCGTCACCTCGACGAACCGCTCGGCGGTCAGGTCGGGCCGGCCGGCGTAGCCGCGCGCGAGGCAGTCCCCGCCAACCACCAGCTCCCCGACCTGGCCCAGCGGAGCGAGATCGCCCCGGTCGTCGAGCACGTACGCGACGACGTTGCTGATCGGCCGGCCGATCGGCACGGTGTCCGCCGGTTCGGGCCGGCGGCACTGCCAGGCGGTGACGTCGATGGCCGCCTCGGTGGGGCCGTACAGGTTGTGCACCCGCGCCCGGGGCAGCACGGCGGTGAGCTTGTTGACCAGCTTCGGCGGCAGCGCCTCCCCGCTGCAGATCACCCGGCGCAGGTCGGCGCAGCGGTCCAGTCCGGCCTCCTCGACGAAGAGGGCGAGCATGGAGGGCACGAAGTGGACCGTGGTCACCGACTCGCGGGCGATCACCTCGACCATCTCCTGCGGGTCGCGGTGCGCCTGCGGCTGCGCCGTCACCAGGGTGGCGCCGGCGAGGAAGGGCCAGAGCAGTTCCCACACCGAGACGTCGAAGGTGTACGGCGTCTTCTGCAACACCACGTCACCCGGGCCGATCCGATAGGTGTCCTGCATCCAGGCCAGGCGGTTGGCCAGCGACAGGTGCGTCATCTGCACGCCCTTGGGCGCGCCGGTCGACCCGGAGGTGAAGATCACGTACGAGAGGCCGTGGACCACCTCCTCCGGTGCCCGGTAGCCGCGCCAGTCGATGAGCGGGGCGGCCCGGTCGCCGCCGTCCAGCGGGCGGACGGGCACGGTCGGCGCGGCGCCCAACGCGGCCCGCCCCGCCGGGTCGGCCAGCACCAGCGCCGCCCCGGCGGTGCCGAGCATGAGGTCCAGCCGGGGACGCGGGTGCGCCGGGTCGACCGGCAGGTACACCGCGCCGGCCAGCAGCACGCCGAGCACCGCGACCACCAGTTCGGGGCTGCGTTCGGCGCAGAGCCCGACCACCGACCCCGGGCCCACCCCGTCCGCGCGCAGCCGCCCGGCCAGCGCCGCCGCCTCGTCCAGGAACTCGCGGTAGCTGAGGTGGCGGCCGTCGCCGCGCAGCGCGACGGCGTCCGGGGTGCGTTCCGCCTGCCGGCAGATCAGCTCGTGCACCGGGGTGCGCGGGGCGGGCGTCGGCGCGGGGTTGAAGCCGAGCAGGGTCCGGCGCTCCTCGGTGCCGACGAGCGTCGCCTCCCGCACCGGCCGGTCCGGGTGGGCGGTGAGCCAGGCGTGCAGGGTGCGCAGGCGCTCCGGCAGCCACCGGGCGTCGCCGTGGTGGCGCAGGAAACGCACCGGCAGCCCGCCCAGGGTGGCCGCGACGCCGCCGGTCGCGGCGGCCGGTGCGGGCAACAGCACGTCCGCCACCGCCGCGGGCAGCAGCACGTCCGCCGCCGGGGGCAGGCTGCGCGCCTGCGCGCGTACCTGGTCGAGGGTGTGCTCCGGGCCCACGCGCAGCCGCAGCTCGCCGCGCGGGCCGTGCACCGCGACCTCGGTCGCGCCGCCGAGGCGGTGGCAGAGCACGGCCGCCACCGCGGCGGCGAGGTCCGGGGCGTCGTGGTGGCCGGTCACGCGCTCACCAGCCCGGCCAGCACGCGCGGCGTGGCGTCCGCGGTGAGGGTGTCGATCGGCACCCGCACGCCGTAGCGGCGCTGTACCTGGCTGATCATGCGGATGAGGAGCAGCGAGTCGCCGCCGACCGCGAAGAAGTTCGTGTCCGGGCCGATCTCCGGGGCCCCGAGCAGGGCGGTCCAGAGCGCCACGAGCTCACCCACCAGGCCGTTCCCGCCGCCGGCCGGCGACGCCGGGACGTCCTTGCCGCCGGCCGGCGACGCCGAGACGTCCGAGCCCGGTGCCGGGTCGTCCGGGACCGGCGGTGCGACGTCGAGCCAGTGCCGGGTGGGGGCGAACGGGTAGCCGGGCAGCGCGACCCGCCGGCTGCCGGTGTCGCCGCGCAGCGCCGCCCAGTCCACGCCCACCCCGGCCGTCCACAGCGCACCGATCCCGGCCAGCACGTCACCGGCGTCCGGGCGGGCCGTCGCCCGTGGCTGGAGGGCGTACCCGGGCACCGGCCGGCCCTGCGGGGTCTGCCGGGCGGCGCCGGTCAGCGCGCTTCCCGGCCCCACCTCGACCAGGACCGGGTCGGGCAGGCCGAGCGCCGTCAGCACCGCGTCGTGGTAGCCGACCGGGCTGCGCAGCTGCGACGCCCAGTAGCCCGCCGGGCGGGACAGCCCCTTGCCGAGCAGCGCGCCGTCCACGGTGCTGATCACCGCGACGGTGCGGGGACGCCGCTCCACCCGGTCGGCCTCGATGCCGAACCGCCGGGCCGCGTCGGCCATCATCCGGCTGTGGAAGGCATGCCGGGCGGGCAGCGCCCGCCAGTGCACGCCCGCCCCGGTCAGCCGCTCCCGCAGCGCGTCGAGCTGCGCCACCGGCCCGGCCACCACGGTCAGGTCGGGGGCGTTGCGCGCGGCCACGTCGAGCTCGTCCAGGCCGGCCAGGTGGGGGGTGAGCGCGGGCGGGGAAATGAGGACGGCCAGCATGCCGCCCGCAGGCGCGTCCTGCATGAGCCGGCCCCGGGTCGCCACCAGGCGCAGCATGTCGTCGCCGGCCAGCTCGCCGGCCAGCGCGGCGGCGGCGAACTCGCCGACGGAGTGGCCGACCAGCGCGGCCGGGCGCACCCCCCAGGAGAGCAGCAGCCGGCCGAGGGCCAGCTCGTGCAGCGCCAGCACGGGCTGGGTCACGTCGGTGCGGTGCAGCACGTCGTGCGGGTCCTCGTCGACCAGCGCCTCCCGCGGGTCCAGCCCGAGGATCGGGGTGAGCAGCCGCGCCCCCTGGTCGAGGTCGGCCCGGAACGAGGGGTAGCGGTCGTAGAGGCCCCGGGACATGCCGGGGAACTCGGTGCCCTGGCCGGGGAAGAGGAGGACCACGCTGGGCTGGCGGGCCGCCGCCCGGGCCGGGGCGCGGCGCAGCCGGGCCACCGTCTCGGCGAGGTCCCGGGCGGCCACGGCGAGCCGGTGCGGGAAGTGCCGGCGGTACGACTGGAGGGTGCGGGCGACGTCTGCCAGCGGCAGGTCGGGGCGCTGCCGCAGGTGCTCGCCGAGCTGCTCGGCGGCGGCCCGGACCGCCTCCGGGGTGCGTCCGGAGAGCACCACCAGCTCGGTGCGCCCCTCGGGCGGGGCGGTCGGGTCCGGCACGGCCGGCCCGTCGCCCTCCTCCAGCACCACGTGGACGTTGGTGCCGCCGAGGCCGAACGCGCTGACCCCGGCCCGGCGCGGCGTGCCGTCGGTCTGCCAGGGCCGGGCCACGGCGTCCACCGTGAACGGGGTGGAGCCGTCGAGCAGCTCGGGCCGGGCCTGCTTCAGGCCGGCCAGCGGCGGGATCTGGCGGAAGTGCAGCGCCAGCGCGGCCTTGATGAGTCCGGCGACCCCGGCCGCCGCGTCGAGGTGGCCGACGTTGGCCTTGACCGACCCGAGCGAGCAGGGCCGCGCGCCCCGGGTGAAGACCTCGGCCAGCGCGGACAGCTCGATGGCGTCGCCGACCTCGGTGGCGGTGCCGTGCGCCTCCAGGTAGCCGACGGTGGCGGGGGCCACCCCGGCGGCGGCGTACGCGCGGGTCAGCACGTCGATCTGGCCGGCGATCCCGGGGGCGGTGTAGCCGACCTTCAGGCTGCCGTCGTTGTTCACCGCCGAGCCCTTGATCACCGCGTAGACGGTGTCGCCGTCGCGGCGGGCGTCCTCGGCGCGCTTGAGCACCACCAGGGCGACGCCGTTGCCGGGCACGGTCCCGTCCGCGGTGGCGTCGAACGGGCGACAGGCGCCGTCGGCCGACAGGATGCCCTTGGTCTCGTACAGGTAGCCGGAGTGCTGCGGCACGGCCACGCAGGCCCCGCCGGCCAGCGCGACGTCCGAGTCGCCGGCGCGCAGGCTCTGCGCGGCCAGGTGCACCGCCACGAGCGAGGTCGAGCAGGCGGTCTGCACGGTGACGGCGGGCCCGCCCAGGCCCAGCCGGTAGGCGATCTTCGCGGCCAGGTGGTCCTTCTCGTTGCCGAGCACCACCGACAGCAGCCCCTGCTCGTCGACCAGGCCGGGCCGCGCGAAGACGTGGTGCAGCGCGTAGTAGTTGAAGCCCGCGCCGGCGAAGACGCCGACCCGGCCGAAGGGCGCGTCGGTGGCGAGCCCGGCCGACTCGAGCGCGGCCCAGGCGGTCTGCATCAGCAGCCGGTGCTGCGGGTCGGTGGTCTCCGCCTCCCGGGGGGTGATGCCGAAGAAGGCGGCGTCGAACAGCTCCGGGTCGGTCAGCATCCCGCGCGCCGGCACGTACGCGGGGTCGTCCAGCCGGTCGGCGGGCACCCCGGCGGCCAGCAGCTCGCTGCGGGTCAGCGAGCTGATGGTGATCCTTCCGGCGGCCAGGTTGGACCAGTACTGCCAGACGTCGGCGGCGCCGGGGAACCGGCCCGCCATTCCTACGATCGCGATGTCGCCGTTCATGAGGGTGCGCCTGCTCCTTCGGTCTGTGCGTGCAGATGCCGGGCCAGCGTCTGGACGGTCGGAAAGCGGTAGAGGTCGGTCAGCGGGATCGTCCGGCCGGACAGCCGCTGCTGGAGCAGCCGGCGGACCACGGCCAGCCGCAGGGACTCCCCGCCGACGTCGAAGAACGCCTCGTCGAGGTCGAAGTCGTCGGTGCCCAGGGCCTCCACCCACGCCCGGGTCACCAGCTCCTCGAACTCGGCCAGCGACGCCGAGGACGACGCCGCGGCGGCGGTGGCGGGCGCGGCGGCGGGCGCAGAGATCGTGGCAGGCGCGGCGGCGACCAGGGCGGCCAGCGCACGCAGGTCGACCTTGCCGTTGCGGTCCAGCGGGAACTCGGCCACGGTGTGCCACTGCTGCGGGCGCGCGTACGGGGCCAGGTCCGGCTCCACCGCCCGGCGCACGTCGGCCACGTCGACGCCGTCCGCGTCGGGCTTCAGGGCGGCGCACAGGCGCAACCCGGTCGCCGGGTCGCCGACGGTGAAGACCACCGCGTCGCGTACGCCGGGCCGGGCGCGCAGCCGCCGCTCGATGTCGACCAGCTCGACCCGGTGGCCGGCGATCTTCACCTGGCGGTCGTTGCGGCCGAGGAACCGCAGTTGCCCGTCCGCGCCCCAGCGCACCAGGTCGCCGGTGCGGTACAGGCGCGGCCCCAGCTCCTGCGAGCGGACGAACGACGCGTCCGTGCGGGCCGGGTCGTCGAGGTAGCCGTCGGCGAGCCCGGTCCCCGCCGCCCACAGCTCGCCGACCGCCCCGGGCGGGACGAGGCGTCCGCCCGGACCCACGACGTGCAGGTCGGTGCCGCGCACCGGCCCGCCGATCGGCAGCGGGTCCGGGGTGGCCTCGGCGTGGTCGACCGAGTACGTGGTGGTGAACGTGGTGTTCTCGGTCGGGCCGTAGCCGTTGGTGAGCCGCAGCCCCGGGCAGGCGGCCAGCACCCGGCGCACGTGCGCCGGTGAGACCACGCCGCCCCCGGTGAAGAGCTGCCGCAGCCCGGCGAAGGCGTCCGGCCGGTGGTCGGCGACCAGGTGGAAGACGCCCGAGGTGAGCCAGGCGTGGCTGACGGCCTCGGCGCGCAGGAACCCGGTCAGCGCGCTGGGCGTCGGCTCCCCGGCCGGGAAGACCACCACGGTGTCCCCGTTGGCCAGCGGCACCAGCAGCTCCAGGGTGGACGCGTCGAACGCCAGCGGGGACAGCCGCAGCATCCGCATGCCCGGCCGGTCGGCGAAGAGCCCCGGGTCGTCGGCGAGGCGCAGCACCGCCCGGTGCGGGACGACCACCCCCTTCGGCACGCCGGTCGAGCCGGAGGTGAACGAGGTGTACGCGGTCCGGTCCGGCCCGGCCGGCGCCGCCTCGGGTTTGGCGTCGGAGACCGGGGCCGGGTCGTGGAGGTCGACCAGTGGACAGTCCGCCACGCCGGGCCAGCGCGGTCCGGGCGCGGCCACGCCGAGCCGGGCGCGGGGGGCGACCGCCTCGGCCAGGTACGCCCGCCACTCGTCGGTGGCGTCCCGGTCGACCGCCACGTAGTACGCGCCGAGCCGCAGCACGCCCAGCACCGCCACCGCCTCCGCCGCCGAGCGCGGCAGCTCCAGCAGCACCCCGTCGCCGGCCCGTACCCCGCGGGCGTGCAGCAGGCCCGCCTGCGCGACGGCGCGGTCGTGCAGTTCGCGGTAGGTGAGGGTGAGCCCGGCCTGCGGGTCGACCAGCGCGATCCGGTCGCCCGCGTCGCGGGCGTGGCGGGCGAGCCGGTGCCACACGTCGTCGGTGGCGTGGTGGGCGCCACCGGCGCCCAGCGTGCGCAGCCGGTCCCGCTGGGCCGGCGAGAGGGTGCCGACCTCGCCCAGGGGCGCGTCCGGGTCGGCGGCGAGCGCGGCCAGCGCCGCCCGGAACGACTCGACCAGCTCGCCGGCCTCGGCGGCGGTGAGCACCGACGTCGCGTACTCCAGGGCCAGCCGCGGGCGCGCCGACCAGGACTGGAGGTAGAGCAGGGCGTCGAAGACCGCGCCGTGGCAGTGCCCCTCGTGCAGCCGCCAGCGCCGGCCGCCCCCGGTCAGCTCGTCGGGGACCAGCTCGTGGTGGGCGGCGAAGCCGAGCTGCGCCAGCGGGTTGCGCGCCGGGTCGGTGGAGACGTCGAGCGCCGCGACGACCCGCTCGAACGGCACGTCGGCGTCGGCGGCGGCCTCGCCCACCGCCCCGGCCACGCCCCGGACGTGCTCGCGTACGGTCAGCGCGTCGCCGCTGGCGCAGCGCACCGGGACGACCCGGGTGCACAGGCCCACGATCTCCGCCATGCCCGCCTCGAAGCGGCCCGCCGCGGGGACCCCGAGGACCAGGTCGTCCAGCCCGGCGTGGCGGGACGCGGCCAGCGCCCAGCCCGCCATGACCACCGACGTCACGGTCACCCCGCACCGGCGGGCCAGGTCGGTCACCGCGCCGGCCGTCGCCGGGTCGAGGTGGAAGCGCAGGCGGGCGCCCCGCCCGTCGGCCTCGGCCAGCGGGGGCAGGTCGGTGGCGAGCGCCACGGTGCTCGGCGCGCCCGCCAGCCGGGCCCGGATCCGGGCCAGCGCGGCGTCCACCTCCCCGGCCGCCTCCCGCGCGGCCAGCCGGCTGCCGATCCAGTCCGGGGAGGGCGCGGGCCCCGCCGCCGCCGCGTCGTTGCCGGGCGGCGCGCCGCCTGCCGCGTCGGCGGCGTAGCGCTCGGTGAACTCCCGCCAGAGCAGCCCGATGCTCCAGCCGTCGCTGACCACGTGGTGCGCCAGCAGGGTCAGCAGGTCCCGGTCCCCGGCCCGGGTCAGCACGAACACGACCGGTGGCTCCTCGAAGGGGCGCAGCAGCCGCGCCGCCGCGGTGCCGTACAGGTCGTGCACGGTGCGGACCGCGTCGTCGCCGGGCAGCGCCTGGTGCAGCAGCCGCGGCTGGTACGGCGCGGGCAGCACGATCCGGGCCTGCCGGGGCTCGTGGACGAAGCGGGTGCGCAGCGCCTCGTGCCGGGTGGCCAGCTCCCCCAGCACCCGGCGGACGCGGGCCGGGTCCAGCGGCCCGTCCGCCTCCAGGGTGAACATCAGGTGGTACGGCGCGTCCCGGTCGAGCAGGTGCGCGGCGAGCATGGACCGCTGGCCGGGCAGCAGGTCCCGTTCGGCGGGCCGCCGCGCGAGCACCGGCGGGGCGGTGTCGACGTACTCGACCGCGTCGGCGAGCGCCTGCGCCAGCGGCAGCGCGGAGAGCAGCCGGCCCGACTCCACGTGCGCCCGCAACTCCCGCTGGCCGAGCGCGACCAGCGCGATGGCCTGCAACGAGGTGCCGCCCAGGCCGACGAAGGACTCGGTGGCCGCCGCCTGACGCAGGTGCTCGGGCGCGACGCCGAGCACTCCGGCGGCCAGCGGCGTCCAGGCGGTCAGGTCGGGGTGGCCCATCACACCGCCTCCGCCGCCGGCCGGTCGGCCGGCACCTGGCTCGCCACCGTACGCAGGTCGGCGAAGCGGGGGTTCTCCAGCACGTGACCGAACATCACCGCGAGGTTGAGCTCCTGGCGGACCAGGGTGCTGAGCCGCAGCGCGCTCAGCGAGTGGCCGCCGAGGTCGAAGAAGTCGTCGTCGTCGTCGACCGTGTCGACGCCGAGCACCTCCTTCCACAGCTCCTCGAACTCGGCCACCCAGGTACGGTCGTCTACGTCGCGCATCAGTGGTGCCTCTCTGTGTCCAGGTGGGTTGCGGGGGCGTCCAGGTAGTGCCGGGTGGCGGCGAAGGGGTAGGTGGGGGCGGGCACCCGCCGCCGCCCCGTGTCGTACGCGGGGTCCCAGGGGCCGGCCAGGCCGAGCTGCCACAGCGCGCCGACGGTCGCCAGCAGCCGGGCGTGCCGGTCGGTGGGCAGCGTCGACGGGTCCGGCCCGAACCGGGGGGTGACGCTCGTGCCGACCTCGATCCAGAGCAGCCGGTCCGCATCGGGTGGGAGCGGCTGCGGCGCGGCCGGGGCAAGCGCCGCCGCCCGCCAGCGGGTCGGATCGGCGCACTCGGCGTCGCTGAGCGGCTCCCCGCCGGCGGGCCGCAGCGGCAGCCCGGCGGGGCGGAGCCGGGCCGGGCCGAGGTCGCCGCGCAGCAGCGCCACCGCCTCCGGCAGGGTGAGCACCCCGGCCACCACCGCGCCGGCCAGCAGGCCGAGGCCGGTGCCGGCCAGTTCGCGGGGGGTGATCCCCCGACCGCGCAGCGACCGGGCCAGGCCGACGCAGGCGACCAGCCGGGTGACCCGCTCCCGGGCCGGCTCGTCGAGGGGCTGCCCGCGCAGCAGCGCCGCCCCCTCGTCGGCGGTGGCCCGGTAGACCGGGTCGGCGTCGTAGTTCGGCCGGTTGCCGGTCAGCTCGCCGGCCGCGGTGAGGTACAGGCCCACGCCCCGCGCCCGCGCCGTCGCGTCGACCTGCCGCGCCGCCGGGACCGGCGCGCCGGTGCCGGCGGCCGGACCGTGCAGGCCGGTGAGGAACGCCGCCCGCCAGGGCAGCTCGGTGCGGCCGGTCCGCAGCGTGTACGCGACGTCGGCCAGGTCGCCGGGGGCGGTCCGGGCCACGCAGTCCACCGCGCGGTCGACGCTCTCCTGGGCCGCGGCGGCCGTCTTCGCGGAGACGAGGACCAGCTCGGTGACGTGCCGACGGCGGCGGGGCGCGGGGTCCGAAGCGGCTTCGAGGACGACGTGGGCGTTGGTGCCGCCGATGCCGAAGGCGCTGACCCCGGCCCGCAGCACCCCGTCGATCGGGGTCCAGGGCCGCGCCGCCACCGGCAGGTCGAACACCGAGCCGGCCAGCTCGACCCGGGGGTTGGGGGTGCTCAGGTGGGCGATCGGCGGGATGGTCCGGTGTTTCAGCGCCAGCACCGCCTTGACCAGCCCGACCACACCGGCGGCGGTGTCCAGGTGCCCGACGACCGACTTGACCGCGCCGAGCGCGCAGGGGGCGCGGTCGGGCCGGTCGCTGTCGAAGACCTGCCGCAGGGCCGCCACCTCGATCGGGTCGCCCAGCGCGGTGCCGGTGCCGTGCGTCTCGATCAGCCCGACGGTGTCCGGGTCGACGCCGGCCACCTCCAGCGCCGCCGAGATCACCGCGGCCTGGCCGGTGGGGCCGGGCGCGGTGAAGCCGGCCTTGCGCAGGCCGTCGTTGTTGATCGCCGACCCACGGACGACCGCGTGCACGGTGTCACCGTCCCGGCGGGCGTCGGCGAGGCGCTTGAGCACCACCACGCCCGCCCCGTCGCCGGGCACGGTCCCGTCGGCGGCGGCGTCGAAGGCCCGGCACCGGCCGTCGGCGGAGAAGATGCCGCCGGGCTCGTACCGGTGCCCGCGCCGCGTCGGCGGGGCCACCGTCGCCGCCCCGGCCAGCGCCACGTCGGCGTCGTAGGTCAGCAGCGCCTGCACCGCCTGGTGCACCGCGACCAGCGAGGTCGAGCAGGCGGCCTGCACCGTGACCGCCGGGCCCTGCAGGTTCAGCTTGTACGCGATCCGGGTGGCCGCGAAGTCCTTGTCGCTGCCGATGATCAGCCCGAGGCCGCCGGCCGCCTCGACGGCGCGCTGGTTGGGCCAGACGTTGTCGAGCAGGTAGACGTTGAGCCCGGTGCCCACGTACACCCCGATCCGGTTGCCGTCGGCGGCGACCGGTGGCTGGCCGGCGTGCTCCAGCGCGGCCCACGCGCACTCCAGCAGGACACGCTGCTGGGGGTCCATCAGCGCGCTGTCCGACGGCGAGTAGCTGAACAGCCGGTGGTCGAAGCGGTCCGCGCTCTCCAGCACCGCCCGGGCCGGCACGAAGTCGGGACGCTCGACGAGGTCCTTCGGCACGCCCCAGCCGATCAGCTGCTCGCGGGTGAAGAAGCTGACCGCGTCGATGCCGTGCGCCACGTGGTGCCAGAACCGGTCCAGGTCCCGGTCCGCGCCGGGGACGCGCACGGCCAGGCCGACCACGGCCACCGCGGCGTCGTCGTCGGGCTCAACCACGGTCGCCTCCGGCGCCGCGCCGCCGGCCGGCGAGCAGGGCCCGCCCCTGGTGGCGCTGGGCGACCCGCACGTCGGCCAGCACCGGGGCGGCCTCGCGCAGGTGCGCCGCGCAGCCGGCGACCGTGCCGGCCCGGAACAGGTCCGTCACCGAGACCTTCAGCCCGTCGTCGGCGAGCCGCTGCTGCAACGTGATCAGCGCGAAGCTGTGCCCGCCCAGGTCGAAGAAGTTGTCGTGCAGCCCCACGTCGGGGCGGCCGAGCACCTCGCTCCAGCAGGCGCGTACCCGCTCCTCGAGGTCCGTGCCGGTGGCGCGGTCGGCGGCCGGGGCCGGCGCGGCGGCCGTCCGGGCCGCGCGGGTCTCGGCCAGCAGGCGGGCGGTGTCCACCTTGCCGTGGGCGGTGAGCGGGATCGCCTCGACGGTGAGGATCCGGGCCGGCACCATGTAGGCGGGCAGCGTCTGCCGCACGTGGCCGCGCAGCTCGCGTTCGGTGTCCGGGCCGGTCCCGCCGACCACGAAGGCGACGAGTTGGTCGTTCTCGGCCGCCACCGCGCACGAGCGCACCGCCGGATGGGTCAGGAACGCGCCCTCGACCTCGGCCAGCTCCACCCGGTAGCCGCGGAGCTGCACCTGGGTGTCGTTGCGGCCGAGGTAGATCATGTTGCCGTCGGCGCCCCACTTGACCACGTCGCCGGTCCTGTACATGACCCCCCGCCCGTACGGGTCGGGCAGGAAACGGGCGGCGGTCAGCTCGGGGTTGTCCACGTAGCCGTGCGCGACGAGCACCCCGCCGCAGTACAGCTCGCCGGGCACGTCCACCCCGGTCGGGCGCAGCTGTTCGTCGAGGACGTAGCACCGGGCCGACGGCAGCGGCACGCCGATGTTGCCCTCCCGGACCCGGGCCAGCTCGGCGGTGGGCGCGGCGAAGATCGTGCAGTGGATGGTGCCCTCGGTGATGCCGTACATGTTCACGAAGACCGTGTCCAGGTGGGGCGCGTCGCCGACCAGCTGGGTGAGCCGGGCCCAGCTCAACGCCTCGCCGCCGAGGACGACGTAGCGCAGCCGGGACCGCTCGCTGCCGAGCTGCCGCAGGTAGGGCGGGAGCAGCCGGTAGAGGGCGCCCGGGGTCTGGAACACCGCCGTGACCGCCTCCCGGTGCACCAGGGCGGCGAGCCGCTCCCGGTCGACCAGGTCCGCCTGGTCGGCGACGACCAGCCGGCCGCCGGTGGTCAGCGCCCCCCACATCTCCCACACCGAGGCGTCGAACGAGAAGGAGCTGGCCGCCAGCCACACGTCATCGGCGGTGACGTCGAGACCGGCGGGGGTGGGGGTGTTCAGGGCGTCCAGGCCGCCGTGCCCGACCAGCACGCCCTTGGGCACCCCGGTCGAGCCGGACGTGTAGATGACGTAGGCCGGGTCGTCCCCGGCGGGGTATTCCCGCGCCACCTCGGCGGCCCCGTCGAGGGTGTGCGGGTCGGCCAGCCGGATGCCCCGGTCGGCGGTGAGCGCCCGGGCGGTCCCGGCGGTGCCGGGCTCCGCCAGCATGATCCGCAGCCCGGCGCTGGCGGTGATCAGGTCGAGGCGCTGCCGGGGATACTCCGGGTCCAGCGGCACGTAGGCGGCGCCGAGCCGCCACACCCCGACGATGGCCGCGATCACCGCGGGTGAGCGGCCGAGCAGCAGCCCGACCCGGTCGCCGTGGCCGATCCCCAGGTCCGCGAGGCCGGCGGCGATCCGTGCGGCCCAGCGGTCCAGCTCGGCGTAGGTCACCGTCGCGTCGCGGTGCCGCACCGCCACCGCGTCCGGGGTACGCGCCACGTGCTCGTCGAAGCGGCGCAGCACCGACGGGTACGCGGCCGGCTCGGCGGTCAGCGGCGGGTTGACCTCCTCGGTGAGCAGCCGGTGCTCGGCCGCGTCCACCATGGACGGCTCGGCGTCCGGCTCGTCCACGATCGAGCGCAGGAAGGTCAGGTAGTGCCGCAGCAGCGTGGCGACGGTCTCCTCGGTGAACAGCTCGGTGCTGTACTCGGCGCGCAGGAACGGTGCGTCGGTGGAGACGTCGAGGGTGAGCCCCACGTCGAACTTCGTGACGTCGACCTCGACGTCCACCTCGGTCAGCTTCACCCCGTCGAACTCGGGAAAGGCGAACGGGAAGTTCTGCACGGTCAGCGAGGTCTGGAACAGCGGCGCGTGGCTGAGCTGCCGCTCTCCCACGGTGGCCCGCACGATCTCCTCGAACGGCACGTCCTGGTTGGCGAAGGCGGCCATGCTGGCGCGGCGGGCCCGGTCGACCAGCTCGGCGAAGCGGGGCCGGCCGGCCAGGTCGAGCCGGATCGGCAGGGTGTTGACCAGGCAGCCGACCAGACGCTCCTCGGCCTCGTCCATCCGGTTGGCCACCGGGACGCCGATCACCACCTCGTCCTGGCGGGCGTAGCGGGACAGCACCGCGGCGTAGGCGGCCAGGGTCACCGCGAACAGCGTCGCCCCGCGCTCCCGTGCCCACGCGGTCAGCCGGTCGACCAGCCCGGCGTCGACCGGCCGGCGCAGCACCGCGCCCCGGTTGCCGAGCACGCTCGGCCGGGGGAAGTCGGTGGGCAGCGCGAGCTGCGGGACGTCCCGCAGCTCGGTGCGCCAGAAGTCCAGCCCGGAGCCGTCCTGCTCCCAGGCGGCGCGCTGCCGCTGCGCGTACGCCAGATAGGACTCGGCCGGTTCGGCGTGGCCGGCGTCGTCCGCGCCGGTCAGCGCGGCGTGGTACGCGGCGGCGAGGTCGCGCAGCAGCAGCCCGACCGACCAGCCGTCGCAGGCGATGTGGTGGACCAGCACCGCCAGGGTGTGCTCGTCGGGCCCCCAGGAGCGCAGGTACGCGCGCAGCACCGGCCCCTCGTCGAGCGCGAACGCCCGACGTGCCTGCTCGGCGACCAGGGTCCGCAGGAACTCTTCCTGGGTGTCCCGGTCGGCCCACTCCCCGGCCTCGATCTCGATCTCCGCCCGCGGGGAGTCCGCCACCCGCTGGACGAGCGCCCCGTCCACCAGCGCGAACGTGGTACGCAGCGCCTCGTGCCGGGCGGTGACGCGCAGCAGGGCCGCGCGCAGCGCCTCGGGGCGAAGCGTGCCGTGCAGGTGCACCCCGAAGGCCACCACGTAGGCCGGGTTGCCGGGTTGCAGCTGATTGAGGAAGTAGAGCCGTTCCTGAGCGAACGAAGCGCGACCGGTACGAACCATACGGCGATCGTGTCCGCCCGGGCATCCCGCCCGACAGAGCGGGAAATCCCGCCCCGGCAGGGAAAACCTCCCGGTCGGCTGCCTGACAGCTCCGCCGGCCCGACCCGGGCCGCAACCCGGTCCGGCCCGGACGCGGATGCGCGCAGGGCAGAGCCGTAGCCGGAGGCGAAGGCAGAGCCGGAGGCGGATCGGGTGCTTTCCCGGCCGCCGCCGCGGCGGCCGGGCCACGCCGGGTCGGGGGGGGGGGGGGGGGGGGGCCCGGCGCCCCCCCCCCCCCCCCCCGGCGACCCGGCGGGCGGTCAGTACTCGCCGCGCCCGAAGGCGGCCAGCTCGGCGGAGTGCGCCGGGTTGCTGACGTACGTGGCGCCGATCGGCGCGGTGACCCGGCACCACATGTCGAGCCGGTCGACGTCGATCCCGGCGGCGGCGGCCAGCTCGTCGCGGCGGCGCACCATCTCCGCGCGGTCCAGCCCTTCGAGCACGTAGTCGACGGCGTCGAAGCAGGGGTCGCCGGCGCAGGCCATCGGGTCGATCGCCACCAACCCCCGGGCGCCGCCGCTGAGCACGTTGCCCAGGTGCAGGTCGCCGTGGAGCAGCACGGTCTCGGTGGGCGCCGCGAAGAGGTCGTCGCGCAGCCGCTTCGACCCGGCGAGGTCGGCGCCCCGCCGGGCCGCCGAGTTGAACAGCACGTCGATCCAGTCGGTGAGCTGCCGGGGCGCGGCGGCCGGGTCGCCGGCGGCGTGCAGGTCGGTGAGGAAGTCGGCGTAGTCGGCGGGGGTGGGCGGCTGCGCCATCTTCTCCACCAGCGTGCCCGGCCGGATCGACTCCAGCAGCACCGCGCCCCGGGCCGCCGCCAGCACCACCGGCACCCGCCCGCTGGAGGCGAACTGGCGCAGCATGTCGACCTCCTCCCGCACCGCGTAGCTGTCCGGTGACAGCTTCAGCACTGCCTCGCCCTGCGGGCCGGTGCAGCGGAACACCACCGAGGAGTTGCCGGACTTGAGCTGCTCGCCGAGGGCGAGCCCCCACTCGGCGACGAGATCGGTCAGCCGCTGCGGCAGGGCGCCGGCCCAGCGGTGGGCGGCCTTGCCGAAGCGCGGCTCCAGCCGGTTGGCGATGGCCTCCAGGTCCAGGGTCATGCGGTTCATCCCTCCACCGAGCGCAGGCCGGCCAGTGCCGCCGGGCCGCCCGCGCGGCGCAACGGCACCGAGCCAGGGCCGGGCAGGCGCGGGTTGCCGCCGGCTACCAGATCGAACGCCGGCCGGTACGGCCGCGGGCGGTCGAACCGGGCCTTGCGGGCCATCTCGATCGCCTCGTACCGGTCCGACACGTTGAGTTTGTTGAAGATCGTCGAGATGTGGTTGCTGATCGTCTTCGGGGACAGGTTGAGCCGGGCGGCGATCGCGGCGTTACGCATGCCCGCCGCGATCAGCTCCAGCACCTGCCGCTCGCGCTCCGTCAGCTCCGGGAACATCTGCTGGTCGCGCGGCTCCCGGTCGAGCTGGCCGATGAGCAGGTCGGCCACCCGGGGACCGAGGATCACCTCGCCGGTGGCCAGACCCCGGACCGTCCGCACGATGCCGTCGCCGGGGCAGCTCTTGAGCACGTACCCCCGGGCGCCGGCGCGCATGGTGGTGACCACGGTGGCCTCGTCCTCGACGGCGGTGAAGACCAGCACCGCGGTCGACGGCGAGGCCCGGGTGATCTCCTGGAGAGTGCCGGCCTGGAAGTCCGGCAACGCGATGTCGAGCACGAGCACGTCGGGGCGGACCGACGCGGCGCTGCGCAGCGCCTCCTGCGCCGATCCCGCCTCGGCCACCACGTCGATCTCAGTCGAGGCGGACAGCAGGGCATGCAGCCCCCTGCGCACCACCGGCTGAGCGTCGGCCAGCACCACCGTCACGACCCGGGGTCGTGCCCCGCCCGCGACCTCCTCCGGATCCCGGCTCGTCGTATGAGCCAGGTCCGTCGACGAGCCAACGCCGACCATTACCACACCTCACCCCGTCCTCAAGCAGCCCGCGACGCCTCCCGTCGGGAGACGTCGCGGGAACGGACCGCCTCATCGGCGTGAACAGCTACCTACGGCCAGTAGAACAACACATATACACGACCGGCGGGGCCACCTGTCAATCATCCGACCTATTTCTGGAGGTCAATTATGTAAACGAGGACCGATCGGGACTATTGTCAGTCGGAAACGCTTCACCGCCGATGACGGATCCGCAAGGTCACGACCTGCGCCTCCGGCCGGCCGACCGGCGAGGTCCGCCCCGATCTGCGCGTACGCCTAGCGCAGCGGCCCCGGGTTGTCCAGCGGAAAACTTCCCGACCGCCCGGGAATTCTGCCCGTGCACCGACTCCCGCAGGCCCTGTCCATCCGCCACCCCGATCAAGATTATTGATGACGACCGCGCCATTACACCAGGATGTGGGAACATGCCCTTTTCGCGATTGATTGATTATTCGTTCCGTTTGGTGCCGAGCGATCCGCTGCGCAGGAAACTGATCGCGATCCGGCTGGCCGAGTCGATCGGCAAGGGCGTCTTCCTCAGCGGCAGCGTCGTCTACTTCACGCTCCGCGTCGGGCTCGACGCCAGGCAGGTCGGCCTGGGCCTCTCCGCAGCCGGCCTCTCCGCCTTCGTGTCGTCGGTGCTCTTCGGGGTGATCGCCGACAGGGTGGGCGCGCGGCGGCTGCTGGTCGTCCTGTTCACCACCCTGGCGGTCGGCTTCGGCCTCTACTCCCTGGTGGGCAGCGCGGCGCAGTTCTACGCCCTGGTAGTCGCCGTCGGATTCATCGAGTACGGCACCGGACCGACGAACGGGGCCCTGGTCGGCAACCTCGTGCCCGCCGACGAACGGGTCAAGCTCAAGGCGTTGATGCGCTCGGTGTTCAACATCGGCTTCAGCATCGGCATCGGGGTGGCCGCCGTCGCCGCGCTCAGCCAGCGGCTGCTGGTGCTCATCCCGCTCACCACCGCCGCGCTGATGGCCGGCGCCGCGCTGCTGGTCACCCGCCTGCCCGACGCGCCGTCCCGGCCGGTGCCGGTGGGCTTCAAGCGCTTCGCCGCCGTACGCGATCCGCGCTTCCTCGCGGTCATCGGCGTCTCGACGATCCTGGCCTCGCACGTCAGCGTCATCCTGGTCACCATGCCGCTCTGGGCGCTCAACCGCACCACGCTGCCGCACTTCCTGGTGCCACTGCTGCTGATCTTCAACACCGTGTTCGTCATCCTGTTCCAGGTCCGGGCCAGCCGCGGCGCGGACACCGTGGCGGGAGCCGGCCGGCTCGCCCGGCGCTCCGGCTACTGGCTCGCCGGCGGATGCCTCGTCATCGCCCTGACCGCGCTCGACGACAACGTGGCGCTCGCCTGCGGGGCGATCGTCGCCGGCGTGCTGATCCTCTCGGTGGCCGAGGTGATGCAGGCCGCCTCCGGCTGGGGACTCGCCTTCGGACTCGCCCCCGAGCACGCCCAGGGCGAGTACCTGGGCGCGTTCGACCTGCACGTCATCACGCAGAACATCATCGGCCCGGCGGTGCTCTCCGGCCTGGTCATCACGTTCGGGTTCTGGGGTTGGCTGGGCATCGCCCTCGCCGCGCTCGCCGCGTCGGCGTTGATCGTCCCGGTCGCGCGTCGCAGCCAGGTCACCCTGGAGCCAGAGCCCGCCGCGGCGGCCAGCGGCGTCTGACCCTCCTGCTGAGCTGCGCCGGCTCTACGTCCACTTGTCGTCCACAAGGCACGCCTAGCCTTTCACCGGTGCGGCGAGAGCGATGGACGACAGGGGGCTCACGGTGACAGATCTGCGCTCGACGGGTCGCTCCGTACAGACGATCTACGATTCGATCGCGAGCACGTACGACCACGTCACCCGGCGCAACGACTACGACCGCTGGGTCGCGCTCTACCTGGAACTGATCGAGCGGCACGGCGCACCCGGACGACGCCTCCTCGACCTGGGCGCCGGCACCGGTCAGGCCGCCATTCGCTTCGCGCAGGCGGGATACCAGGTCACCGCGGTCGACGTCTCGCCGGAGATGCTCCGGCAGGCACGGGCGAAGCCGGGCGGCGAGGGAGTCCGCTTCGTCGTCGCCGACGTGCGGGAGCTGCCCGACCTCGGGGTGTTCGACGTCGCGGTGACGCTGGGCGAGCCGTTCGTCTACCTGCGCGACGAGCGGGAGCTGTCCGCCGCGCTGCGCGGGGTGTCCGCCCTGCTGACGCCGGGCGCCCTGTTCGTCTTCGACCTCGGCACCGCCGGATTCCACCGGCGGCACCCGTCGCGCGTGGTCGTGGAGGACAGCGAGAACGAGTTCACCGTCGTACGCGGAGCGTCGTCGCGCCGCGACCCGCACGGCTCGGACTACCTGATCGACCGGTTCACGACCGACGACGGGATCACCTGGCGGCGGTTCCACCAGCGGCACGAGTTCTCGTACTTCGCGCCGGACGTGGTCGGGCGGCTGCTGGGCGAGGTGGGCTTGACGCACCTGGCCACCCACGGGCTGCACCTCGGTGAGCTGGCCGAGAACGCCGATGAGGAGCTGCACCGCAAGAGTTTCGTCGTCGCGCGCAAGCCGGGCTGAGAGTCCGCCCAGCTTGCCGTGCGTGGTGCGGCACCGGGTCGCAGCCGGTGTCGCCGAGTCCCTGGAGGCGGGAGGAGGTGTCCGATGAAGATCGCCGACTGGAGCGAGTGACCCGCGGTCCCGTGGCGGGCCGCCTCCTGCGCCTGCCGCAGGGGCGGCCCGCCACGGACCGGGCACGGGCAGGGCGGCCGGGTGATCCAGGAGGGGAACGCCGGCGGACCCGGAATCGTGGTCGGGCAGTCGGTCGGGCTGCGGCCGGCGGTCGTCCTCGCGACGGCCGGTGGTCTGCTCGCGTTCCTCTGGGCGCTGCCGTCCCTGCGGTCGTCGCGCGAGCCGCGTGGGGCACCGGAAGCCTGACCACCCGTCCGAGGCTGCGTGACGAGGCGTTAGTTGCCGACGCCGAGGCTCGACATGAACGCCGCCGGGTAACGGTCGCCGCGCGCGGCGCCCTTCGGCACGGCCGCCTCGATCTCTTCGAGATCATCGGCCGACAGCGTGACGTCCAGCGCCGGCAACGCCTCGGCCAGCCGCTGCCGGGTGCGCGCGCCGACCAGCGGAACGATGGACGGGTCCTGCGCCGCCACCCACGCGATCGCCAGCTGCGCCACCGTGCACCCCTTCGCGTCGGCGACCCGGCGCAACGCCTCCACCAGGGCGAGGTTGTGCGACGCGTTCTCGGCGGAGAAGCGGGGACTGCGGTTACGCGGATCGTCCGCCCGCCCCGGCACCCAGTTTCCCGAGAGCAGGCCACGGCCCAGCACCCCGTACGCGGTCAGCCCGATGCCCAACTCCCGTAGGGTGGGCAGCACGTCGGCCTCGACCGCCCGCGACAGCAGCGAGTACTCGATCTGAAGATCGGCAACCGGGTGTACGGCGTGCGCCCGGCGGACGGTCTCCGCGTCGACCTCGGAGAGCCCCACATACCGTACGTAGCCGGCGTCGATCATCTCCTTGATCGCGCCGATCGTGTCCTCGATCGGCACCGACCGGTCGAGCCGGGCCGGCCGGTAGATGTCCACGTGGTCGACGCCGAGCCGGGTCAGCGAGTAGCTCAGGAAGTTGCGCACCGAGTCCGGGCGGGAGTCCTGACCGGCGAACCGCATGCCCGGCCCCACCTGCTGCCCGAACTTCACACTCAGCAGGTAGCTGTCCCGGTCGCGTCCCCGCAACGCCTCCGACAGCAGCAGCTCGTTGTGCCCCATGCCGTAGAAGTCGCCGGTGTCGACCAGCGTGACCCCCGCCTCCAACGCGGCCCGCACCGTGGCGATGCTCTCCCCGCGGTCGGCCGGGCCGTACGCGCCCGACATGCTCATCGCGCCCAGCCCCACCGCGGAAACCGTGGGACCCGTGTTGCCCAGCGTGCGTGTCTGCATCGAAACTCTCCCTCGTCGGTCGATCTCGGCTCCACCCTGCGCCGCTTTCCGGCCCGCCGGCAGCGGAGCGCTTGTCGTGGGAGCGCCGCTCCCTGGCTCGGCGCCCGGTCCTCCGGGCAGCATGGAGGCATGCAGCGCAAGCAGCTCGCCGACTTCCTGCGCCGCCGGCGCGAGGCCATCCGCCCCACCGAGGCCGGCATCGCCGACGGCCCCCGCCGCCGCACCGCCGGCCTGCGCCGCGAGGAGGTCGCCATGCTCGCCGGCATGTCCGTCGACTACGTCGTCCGCCTCGAACAGGGCCGCAGCAGCCAGCCGTCGACCCAGCTCCTCGCCGCCCTGGCCCGGGCCCTACGCCTGACCGACGACGAGCGAAGCCACCTGTTCCACCTGGCCGGCCACCAGCCGCCGCCCGCCGACGGCATCGCCCGCCTGGCCCGGGCCGGCCTGGTCCGCCTGCTCGACCTGGTGGGCGACACCCCCGCCATGGTCCTGTCCGACCTCGGCGAGATCCTGGCGCAGAACCGCATGTCGATCCTGCTCGCCGGCGACCACACCGGGCTGACCGGCGACCGCCGCTACGTCGCCTACCGCTACTTCACCGACCCGGCCGTCCGCGACCTCCACGGCCCCGAGGAATGGCAGCGGCACGCCCGCCAGCAGGTCGCCGACCTGCGCGCGGTGGCCGGCCGGCGGGCCGGCGACCCGGCCGTGACCGGCCTGATCGAGCGGTTGCGGGCGGCGAGCGACGACTTCCGGCGGCTGTGGGCCGAGCACGAGGTGGCGGTGCGCCGGGCCGACCGCAAGACGTTCCTGCACCCGCGCGTGGGCCGCGTCACGATGGACTGCGAAACCCTGGTCACCCCCGACCTGGGCCAGCAGCTGCTGGTGCTGACCCCGGCCGACGCCGAGGCCCGGGAGAAACTCGAGCTGCTGCGCGTGCTGGGGGTCGAGGAGTTCCCGGCCGCCGTGCCCCGCTGACCGGGCCCGCCCGGACGGCCCGGCCGTGGTGGTCAGAGGCTGCTGCGGTAGGGCGGCATGAACCGCAGCCGGGGCATCTGGTCGGCGAGCACTCCCCCGTCGACGACCACGTGGGTGCCGTTGACGTACCGGCCGGCGTCGGAGGCCAGCAACAGCAGCGCGCCGATGCAGTCGGCCGGCGTGCCGTAACCCCCGCGCAGCGGGATCCGCTCCGCCCAGGCGGCCTCGAACTCCCGCCGGTCCAGGGGAAACCCGCCGTCGATCGGGGTGGCGATCATGCCGGGGGCGATCGTGTTGGCGGTGATCCCGTGCGGCCCCAGCTCGGCGGCGAGCGACCGGGTGAGCAGCTCGACGGCGCCCTTGGAGGCGTTGTAGTGGGCCAGCCCGGCCTCGGCCATCAGCCCGTTCTTGGAGGAAACGTTGACGATCCGGCCCGCCACCCCGTCGGCGATCATGTGTTCGGCGGCGCGCTGGGCGAGGAAGAAGACGGCGTCCACGTTCACCCGCATCACCTCGCGCCAGGCGGCGACGGTGATCTCGTTGAAGTGCTCCAGCCGGGCCACGCCGGCATTGTTGACCAGGATGTGCACCGCGCCGCGGTCCCGGCGCACCCCGTCGAACCAAGCCGCGATCGCCTCGGTGTCGGCGAGGTCGAAGGAGTACGGGTGGCAGGCGCGGCCCCGCTCGGTCACCGCGGCCACGACCGGGTCGAGGTCGACGCCGGGCCGGTCCACCACCACGAGGTCGGCGCCGGCCGAGGCGAGGCCGGCGGCGAACGCGGCGCCGAGCCCGCGCGCCGCGCCGGTCACCACGGCCAGCCGGCCGGACAGGTCGAAGGAGGGCGGGACGGAGGAGGTCATGCCAACCCCAGCAGGTCGAGGGACGGGCGGTGGATCAGCCGCTCGATCTGCTCGGTGTCGAGCGGGTCGAGGCCGGGGATGCCGGGCACCCGCCCCACCGCCCGCAGCCCCTCGATCGAGGCGTCGACGGTGGTGAAGGGGTAGTCGCTGCCGAACATCAGCTTGTGCCACACGCCGTAGTCCTGCACGAGCCGCAGGCTGTGCCAGAGCTGGAAGGGGCGGTAGTGCAGCGCGGACACGTCGGCGTAGACGTGCCGGTGCTTGCGGACGACCGCGATGCACTCCCCCTCGTACGGGTGGCCGAGGTGGGCGAGCACCATGCGCAGCTCGGGGTGGCGGATGGCCACCTCGTCGAGGTGCACCGGGAGCGCGTAACGAAGCGGCGCGGCGGAGACGAACGTGGTGCCGGTGTGCACCAGCAGCGGCAGCCCGTGCCGCTCGGCGTAGGCGTACAGGTCGTCGTAGGCGGGGTCGGCGGGATCGAAGCCGGCGTACATCGGCATCAGCTTGATGCCGCGCAGGCCCAGGTCGCGGTGCCCGTGCTCCAGCTCGTCGCGCCAGCCGGGCTGGGTGGGGTCCAGGGCGAGGTACCCGACGAGCCGGTCCGGCCGGGCGGCCACGTACGCGGCCACCGCCGCGTCGTCGACCCACAGCCCGGACCGGCGGGCCTTGCCGCCGACGACGACGGTGCGGGTGTCCGCCGGGGCGGTGGCCGCGTACTGCGACCACCGCACCGTCAGGTCGACCTCGCCGCCGTGGGCCCGCGCCGCCTCGGCGGCGAACGGGTCGCCGACGTGGTCGGGGCAGTCGAACAGGTGCGAGTGCACGTCGACGATCATCGGCGGTCCCGCTTCTCCCACCCCTCGGCGAACATGTTCCAGAAGCCGTGGCTCGGCGGGTGCTCGGCGAACACCTCGTCCACCAGCTCGACGCCGAGGCCGGGCGCGGTGGGCAGGTCGATGTGGCCGTCGATGATCGGCAGGGCGCCCCGCACGGCGTCGAAGACGTACTCCTCCAGCAGCCCGTCGAAGGTCTCCAGGATCTTGAAGTTCGGCATCCCGAGGACGGCGTGCACGGAGGCGGTGGTGCACAGCGGCGAGTTGGAGTTGTGCGGGGCGACCACCATGGCGTGCTGGTCGGCGATGGCGGCGAGCTTGCGCACCTCGGTGAAGCCGCCGGCCATGGAGAGGTCGGGCTGGATGATGTCGACGGCCTCGGTGGCGAACAGCCGGGCGTACTCGTAGCGGTTGTGGAAGTGCTCGCCGCCGGAGATCGGCATGGTGGCCCGGGCGCGCAGCTCGGCGTACCGCTCGATGTGGGTCCACGGCAGCGGCTCCTCGAACCAGCCGAGGTCGAACGGCTCCAGCTCCCGGACCAGCCGGGCGGCGGTGTGCATGGCGAAGCGGGCGTGGCCCTCGACGTACAGCTCGATCTCTGGCCCGACGGCGGCGCGGACGGCGGCGACGATGTCGATCGAGCGGCGCAGCTCGGCCCGGGACAGCTCGCCGAGGCCGGCGCCGAACGGGTCGAACTTCAGCGCCGTGTAGCCCCTGGCGACGGTGGCCCGCGCCCGCTCGGCGAACGCGTCGGGCTCCCGGTCGCCGGTGTACCAGCCGTTGGCGTAGACCCGGACGCGGTCGCGGCAGGCCCCGCCGGTGAGCCGGTACGCGGGCACCCCGAGGGCCTTGCCCATGAGGTCGTAGAGGGCCTGGTCGACGCCGGAGACGACGATCCCGCCGACGTCGCCGCCGCGCAGGTAGTCGCCCTGGTACATGCGCAGCCAGATCTCCTCGACGTCGAACGGGTCGGCGCCGATCAGGTGCCGCCCGGCCATCGCCTCGGCGAGCTGGCAGGTCTCCCGGGCCCGGTACGGGTGGGTGATCTCGCCGACGCCGGTCAGCCCGGCGTCGGTGTGCACCCGCACGTAGGAGAAGTCGCGCCAGGCGGTGCCGAGGGTGAGCGTCTCCACCCGGCTGATCCGCCCGGCCGGCCCGACCGGCCGGGTCTTGTCGACGGTGAGCATCAGCGCCCCTCCCCGCCGTCGACCGCGCCACCCATGGTGGCGGTGCCGGCCAGCTCGGTCGTTCCGCCGGCGGCGAGGGTGTCGCGCACCGCCGCCCGGGTGGCCTCGACCAGGTGGTCGATGTCGGCGTCGGTGTGTGCGTAGGAGATGTGGTTGCGCTTGAGGTTCAGCGGCAGCTCGAAGATGCCGTGCTCGGGCATCCGCCGACGGTAGCCGATGAACATGCCGGCATCGTTGCGCAGCAGGTCGTCGTAGCTGCGGGGCGCCGGGCCGGGCATGAAGTAGGTCACGAACACGGAGCCGTGCCCGGTGACCACGGCGGGGACGCCGAGGTCGGCGAGGACCTCGGCGATGCCGGCGCGGGCCCGCTCGCCGAGGCGGTAGACGTGCTCGTGCACGGGCTCGGCGCGCAGCTTGCCGAGGGTGGCGAGGGCGGCGGCGACCACCGCGGGGTGGCCGTTGTAGGTGCCGGCGAAGAAGGCGGGCGCGCCCGGTCGGGTGCTGAACAGGTCCATCAGGTCGGCCCGGCCGCCCAGGGCGCCGATCGGGTAGCCGTTGGCGATGGCCTTGCCGAGGGTGGTCAGGTCGGGGGTGACGCCGCTGATCCGCTGCCAGCCGCCCAGGTCGTGCCGGAAGCCGGTGATCACCTCGTCGAAGACCAGGACGCTGCCGGCCCGGGTGCACTCGTCGCGCAGCGCCTGGAGGAACGCCTGGTCGGGCAGGAGGCAGCCGACGTTGTGCGGCACGGGCTCGACGATGACGGCGGCGATGTCGTCGCCGTGCGCGGCGAAGGCGGCCCGGACGGCGGCCACGTCGTTGAAGCGCAGCACGAGGGTGGCGTCGAGGACCTCCGGCAGGATGCCCGTGGAGATCGGGTCGGGCACGCCGACCCGGTCGGGGGCGGAGATCACGTTGAGGCTGACCGAGTCGTGCCAGCCGTGGTAGCAGCCCTGGAACTTGACCACCAGACGTCGGCCGGTGGCGGCGCGGGCGACCCGCAGGGCGTGGAAGGTGGCCTCGCTGCCGGTGCTGGTGAGCAGGGCCTTCTCGATGCTCGGGACCAGCTCGGCGAGCGTCTCGGCGAGTTGGATCTCGCCGTGGGTGACGGCCACCCCGCACAGGTCGACCCGCGTGCCGGCCTCGGCGACGGCGGCGTTGACGTCCGGGTCGTTGTGGCCGAGCAGGGGCGGCCCGAAGGCCGCGTGGTAGTCGGTGTACTGGCGTCCGTCGGCGTCCCAGAAGCGGGCGCCGGAGGCGCGGGCGATCACCAGGTCGGTGAGGCCCGGGATGCTGCGCTGCCCGCTGTTGACGCCGCCGGGGATGACCCGGCGTGCCCGCTCGGCGAGGGTGACGCCGGACGGGGCCGATCGTGAATTCACACCTTCTCCTCATCGGTGCGGCGCGGCGACCCAGCCCGGTCGCGACGCCGCGGCTTGTCCGCCGCGGGAGGAACCAATCGATTCTTCGAACAGTGTTCGGCTATACCAAACGATGTTCGGCATACTAGGCAGGCGAAATCGCGAAGGTCAACAGCAACGGGCCCGATTCCCGAACAGATTTGTTACGCTGTTCGGTCTTGGCGAACAGCTTCGGCTTTCCGGACCGAAAGAAGGACCATGACCACCACCGAAGACGGCGACAGCTCCCGCTACCTGGTGCGCAGCGTCAGCCGCGCGGCCGAGGTGCTGGAGGCGCTCGCCGCCGCCGCGCCGGGCGAGGGGCTGAGCGTCACCGACGTCGCCCGCGCCTGCGGCCTGTCCAAGAGCGCCGCGTTCGCCACCCTGCACACGCTGTGCCACCACGACCTCGCCGCGGACGACGGCGAGGGGATGAACCGCCGCTACCGGCTCGGCACGGCGCTGGCCCGCCTCGGCGTCCGCGCCCAGGAACAGCTGTCGCTGCGCGACATCGCCCGCCCGGTGCTGACCGCGCTCACCCGCGACACCGGGCTCAGCTCCCGGCTGGCCGTTCCCGAGGGGGCCCACGCGGTCGTCATCGACCAGGTCAGCAACGGCGAGCGCATCCAGATCGAGCTGCGGATGGGCACCCGCGAGCTGCCACACTGCACCGGGCTGGGCAAGGCGTTGCTGGCCGAGATGACCCCGGCGCAGGTGGCCGAGCTGATCGGCCGGGTCGGGCTGCCCCGGCGCACCGACCACACCATCACCGACCTGGACTCGCTCCTGGCCCACCTGCACGACGTCCGCAAGGCCGGGTACGCCCTCGACGACGAGGAGGACGCCGAGGGGGTGTTCTGCATCGGCAGCGCCCTGCGCGACCACAGCGGCGGGTGCTGCGGCGCGATCAGCGTGACCGGGCTGAAGCTCGGCCTGCCCAGCTGGCGCTACCAGGAGCTGGGCCGGCAGGTGCGCCAGGCGGCCGAGGCCATCTCCGTCCGGCTCGGCCACGTCCCGGCGGAGCAGACCCCTTGACAGCCGGTTCACCTGCTGTTTAACGTTCCCGCCAACGTCACGGCCCCGGCCGTGGCAGGTCGCGGCCCCCGGCCGCGGCCGTCTCGGGCGAACAGCTGACTCCCGTCGCGCCGCAGCCCCGGCGCCGGGCGTTCCGGTCAGCAGCTCCGCCGCCTGCGCGCCTCGCGCGTTTGCCCGACCTTCCCCCGCCCTGCGGCCGCCCCGTGGCGTCCGCAGGCCCCCAGCACCGCCGTCCGGCGCCCGCCGGACGGCTGGACCGCGAAGGTTGAGGCTCTCCATGGGTCTACTTGGCACGTCCACGCCCACCCCCCACGACCAGATGCTGCGCGTTGACACCGTCGCCGACCTGGCCCGGCTCGCCCCGGCCGCCCGCGCCCTGGTGCGGGTCGCCGGCTACCACCACCCCGGCGACGGCGGCGGTGGCCTGCTGCGCTGGGATCCCACCAGCACCGCCGCCGGCAACGGCGGCACCGTGCACGACCCGCACCCGGGCCGCGGCGACCGGCGCGGCCGGTGGCTGGCCGTGCACGACGGGGTCGGCGACTTCCGGCGCTTCGGCATCTTCGGCCGGGAGACCCCCGCCGACGCCGCGCTGGACGCCATGGTCGGCGACCCGGCGATCCGCCGGGTCGAGGCCCACACCGACCTGCGCCTCGTCAAGCGGCACACCTTCGGCCGCAGCGACATCGAGCTGGACTTCGGCGGACACACCGTGCACACCGACGGCATCGAGCGCAACACCCACGACAACCCGTTCGGCGCGGTGCTGTACTTCCGCGGCACGGTGACCGACACGGTGATCACCCACACCCTCACCGAGACCGTCCCCGAGCTGACCGACGTCTTCCAGGTGCCGGACTCGGCACGGTTCGCCGTCGGCCAGTGGTGGACCGCCACCAGCAACGCCCTCACCGGCGCCGACGAGCGCGAGCTGCAGAAGATGGTCCAGGTCACCCAGATCGTCGACGGCACCCACATCCGGGTGGGCTACCTCAACGGCTGGACCCTGGAGCCGGGCCGCCGGATCACCTGGCAGCGGGTGGAGCCGGTCCAGCGGGCCCACGTGCGCGACATGGTCTTCCTCGGCCACGTCGCCTTCACCGGCGAGTACCCCGGGTCGGGGCCCGACGACCGCGAGTACAGCGGCTCCCACCCCGTCGCCTACGAGTACGCCGTGCGCTGCGACGTCTCCGGCATCGACGCCACCGGCACCTGGTGGCCGGTGATCATGCGCCGCTGGTGCACCCACTTCACCACCGCGAACTGCACCCTGAAGAACCCGCCGGCCGTCATGTACGGCGGCGCCGGCTACCTCACCCAGCAGATCTACTGCCTGTACGGGCACGTGGTGGACTGCCGCAGCAGCAACGCCCGGCACCTCAACGACCTCACCGCCTCGGCGTACTGCACCGTGGAGAACTGCCACGGCGACGGCGACGACGCCGGCGGCAACCCGTTCACCACCCACGGGCAGTACGAGCACGACCTGGTCTTCACCGGCAACTCCGGCCTGATGGACATCGCCAACAGCGGTGGCCAGTGGGGCATCAGCGCCAAGCGGATCACCGTCCGCCGGCACGTCTGCTCCTGGTTCGTCGCCGGCACCAAGATCACCGACCTGACCCTGGAGGACGTGCGGGTCGTCCCCCGCTCGACGTTCGACCCTGCCGGCACGCTCCAGGTCAACGCCGACGGCGCGCAGCTACGCGGCTGCTCGGCGCGTACCCTCAGCATCGCCCAGCGCTCGGCCCGGTCGGGCCGGCCCACGATCATCGCCGACTGCGACTTCGACCAGCCCGCCGGCACGGTGATCGTGCAGACTCCGGTGAGCAACCCGGTGCACTTCGTCCGCACCACCTTCCGCGGCCTCGACGGCGCGATCCTGCGCGGCTCGGGCCCGGTGCGCTTCACCGACTGCACGCTGACCGGGGCGCCCGGCGCGGCGCCGCTGTTGATCGGCGCGGCCGAGGTGGTGGTGCGCGGCGGCACCCTGACCGACACCGGCATCGAGCTGTCCGCCGTGCGCGACCAGCGCCTCGTCGTCGACGGCGGCACGGCGGTCACCGGCACCAACGCCCGGCGGGCCCTGCTGACCCGGGCCGCCGGCACCGGGGCCGTCCGGATCGAGCTGGGCGACTACCGCAGCGCCGCGGCCGACGCGCAGACCGCGCACGTGCGCGTCGACACCGGGGTCAACCGGTACCGCGCCGTCGGCGCCCGCTTCTCCGGCGGCCGGCTGACGCTCGCCGACGCCGCCTTCGGCGTCGGCTCCACCCTGCTGCACACCGGGTGCGTCGAGGAGGGGGTCGCCCGCGAGCTGCCCGCCGAGTCCGCCCGCGTCGTCACCGGAGACAACCTCGCCCTCTGAACGCCCCCGCAGGAGGAGACACCCCATGCACGCCGACAACGCCAACCCCGGCGAGACACCCACCCACCGCCTCGCGCCGGCCTCCCGCCGCGCCGTGCTGCGCGCCTCCGGGCTCGGCGGGCTCGCCCTCGCCGGCACCGCCCTCGCCCTCTCCCCCGCCACCGCCGCCTCCGCCGCCAAGCCGGACGGCCCGCCGACCCCGCTGGCCCCCGGCCTCAACGGGGTGCTGCACGTGGGCACCGTCGCCGCGCTGCTCGCCGTCAAGCCCCAGACCCTGCGCGCCGGGCAGGTCGTGCACGTCGACGGCTACCACGCCGCCGGCGACGGCGCCGCCCGCCTGCTCCGCTGGGACGCGGCCAGCACCGCACCCGCCAACGGCGGCACCGTCCTCGCCCCCGACGGCGACCGGCCCGGGCGTTGGCTCCAGCTCCACGACGGCGTCGTCGACTTCCGGCACTTCGGCATCTTCGACGCCGGCACCCCCGCCGACGCGGCCCTCGACGCGATGGTCGCCGACCCCACCGTGCACCGCATCGAGGCCCACTCCGACCTGCACTTCGTCAAGCGGCACCGGTTCACCCGCAGCGACCTGGTGCTCGACTTCGGCGGGCACACCATGTCCACCGACGGCATCGCCGACGCCGGCCGCGACGACCCGTTCGCCGCCGTGCTGTTCTTCCGGGGAAAGGTCACCGACGAGGTACGCACCCACACCCTGACCGAGGCCGTCCTGGAGGGCTGGGACTCGTTCCAGGTCGCCGACTCCGCGGCGTTCGCCGTCGGCCAGTGGTACGCCGTCGAGGTCAACCGGCTCGCCGGCACCTGGGAGCGGGAGCTGCAGAAACTCGTCCAGGTCACCCAGATCGTCGACGGCACCCACATCCGGGTGAACTACAAGAACGGCTGGGAGCTGGCCGCGGGCCGCACCCTCACCTGGACCCGGGTCGAACCGGTCAGCCGGGTGCACGTGCGCAACCTCGTCTTCACCGGCAACGGCGCGGACCAGTACACCGGCTCCCACCCGGTCGCCTACGAGTACGCGGTGCACTGCGACGTCGCCGACATCGACGCCACCGGCACCTTCTGGCCGGTGATCATGCGCCGCTGGTGCACCTACTTCCACACCGCCCGGTGCACCCTGAAGAACCCGACCTCCGTCACCTGGGGCGGCGCCGGCTACCTCACCCAGCAGATCTACTGCCTCTACGGGCACGTCGAGGACTGCCGCACCTCCAACGCCCGGCACCTCAACGACTGGACCGCCTCCGCGTACGGGTACGTCACCAACTGCCACGGCGACGGCGACGACCAGGGCCCCTTCGTCACCCACGGCCAGTACGAGCACGACCTCGTCTACACCGGCAACTCCGGGCTGATGACGTTCGCCAACTCCGGGGCGGCCTGGGGCTCGGCGGCGAAGCGGATCACCGTCCGCAAGCACGTGTGCTCCTGGTTCGTGGCCCGGGTCAAGGTCACCGACCTGACCCTGGAGGACGTCCAGGTCATCCGCAAGGCCGGGCTGGCCGGCTCCGGGATGCTGTGGGTCAACGCCGACGGGGTGCAGCTGCGCGGCTGCTCCGCCGACGACACGCTGATCATCTCCCAGCAGTCCACCCGGTCCCAGCGGCCCAACGTCATCGAGGGCTGCTCCTTCACCCTCGCCACCGCCGGCACCGACGTGGTGCAGGCCAGCGTCACCACGCCGGTGCACCTGGTCCGCACCACCATCCGCGGGGTCGACGGGCACACGTTCAGCGGCACCGGGCGGCTGCACCTGACCGACGTGACCCTCGTCGGGGCGCCCGACGCCGCGCCGGCCACCGTGAAGTCCGCCGACCTGCGCGTGCACGGCGGCACCCTCACCGACACCGGCATCCGCCTCGCGGGCGCCGCCGACCAGCGGATCACCGTCGGCGGCGGCGCGGTGCTCAGCGGCACCAACTCGGCCCGGGCGCTGCTGTCGCGCGCCGCGGCCACCGGCGTCGTGCGGTGGGAGCTGGGCGGCTACCTCAGCACCACCGCCGACGCCGGCACGGCGCACGTCGCCGTCGACGCCGGCGCCAACCGGTACTCCGCCGTCGGCGTCCAGTTCACCGGCGGGAAGCTGCGGCTGGTCGACGGCGGCTTCGGCGAGGGCTCGTACCTGCACCACACCGGGTGCGTCGAGGAGGGCGTGTCCCGGGAGCTGCCCGCCGCCGGCCCGCGCATCCGCGACGCCGGGAACCTCACGGTCTGACCACACCACGACGAGAGAAGGCGAGGAGCCAGGTGCGACAGCAGGACCGGCCGGTGCGGGTGGCGCTGGTGGGCGCGGGCAACCGGGGCCAGACGTACGCCCGCTGGGTGGCCGCCAACCCGGCGCGGGCGCGACTCGTCGCGGTCGCCGACCCGCGGCCCCACCAGCGGGGCCTGATCACCGCCGCCCACCCCGGCGCGGCGGAGTTCGCCGACTGGCGGGACCTGCTGGCGGCGGACCCGGCGGCCGACGCGGTCGTCGTCGCCACCCAGGACCGGATGCACGTCGAGCCGGCCGTCGCATTCGCCAAGGCCGGCCGGCACCTGCTGGTGGAGAAGCCGCTCGCGCCGACCGCCGACCAGTGCCGCGAGATCGTCGACGCGGTACGCGCCACCGGCGTGCTCTTCGCCGTCTGCCACGTGCTGCGGTACACCCCCTACACCGACCTGGTGAAGCGGGTGGTGGACAGCGGGGTGCTGGGCGAGGTCGTCAGCGTCCAGCACCTCGAACCGGTCGGCTGGTGGCACTACGCCCACTCCTACGTGCGCGGCCCCTGGCGGCGGGAGGAGCTGGCCACCCCGATGTTGCTGGCCAAGTCCAGCCACGACCTGGACTGGCTCGGCTACGTCACCGGCCGGCGCATCGAGCGCGTCGCCAGCTTCGGCGGGCTGCGCCACTTCCGGCCCGACCAGGCGCCGGCCGGGGCGGCAGCCCGGTGCCTGGACTGCCCGGTCGAGCCGGGCTGCCCGTACTCCGCGCCGAAGCTGTACCTGCCGGTGCTGCGCGAGCACGGGCCGATCTGGCCGGTCAGCGTGGTCACCGACGGCACCGACGAGGCCGCGCTGGTCGAGGCGCTGCGCACCGGCCCGTACGGGCGGTGCGTGTACTCCGGCGACAACGACGTCGTCGACCACCAGGTCGTGGCGATGGAACTGACCGGCGGCGTCACCGCCACCTTCACCATGGCCGCCTTCACCGAACAGACCCACCGGAAGACCCAGCTGTTCGGCACCCACGGCGCCCTGTCCGGCGACGGCGAGCGGGTCCGGGTGCACGACTTCCGCACCGACCGGATCGAGGTCCTCGACGCCGGCACGGTCGGCGGGTCCACCGCCGCCGACGACCACGGCGGCGGCGACACCGGGCTGATGGACGCCTTCGTCCGCGCCGTGGCCACCGGCGACCGCCACCACATCCGGTCCGGGCTGGACGAGACCCTCGCCAGCCACCTCGCGGTCTTCGCCGCCGAGACGGCCCGGCACACCGGCACGGTCGTGACCGTGCCCGCGCAGTGAACCATTTCGAGAGGAACGCACAGATGAGACTTCGCAGGTTCGCACCGCTCGCGGCGGTCGCGCTGGCCGCCGGGCTGCTCACCGCCTGCGGCGGCGGCTCCGAGGCCGGCGGCGACAGGCAGAGCGTCACCATGTGGATCTACCCGGTGGTCCCCGACGAGGCCACCCACAAGGGCTTCTGGGACAAGCAGGTCGCCGCGTTCAAGGCCGACCACCCGGACGTCGACGTCAAGGTCGAGATCTTCCCGTGGGCCAAGCGGGAGGAGTCGCTGACGGCGGCGATCGCCGGCGGCAAGGGCCCGGACGTCGTCTACCTGATCCCCGACCAGCTCGGCAAGTTCCACAAGATGATCGAGCCGGTGGACGACTACCTGCCCGCCGACGCGAAGGCCGACTACCGGGAGAACGTCCGGGCCGCCGTCACCCTCGACGGCAAGATGCTCGGCGCGCCGATCCTGACCAGCAGCAACCCGCTGATGTGCAACGCGAAGGTGTTCGCCGCCGCCGGGCTCACCGAGTACCCCAAGACCTGGGCCGACCTGCTGGCCCTCGCGCCGAAGCTGAAGGCGAAGGGCTTCGACGCCACCAACTACTACGCCGACCCGAGCGCCACGCTCAACCAGTCCTTCTACCCGCTGCTCTGGCAGGCCGGGGGCGACGTGTTCACCGCCGACGGCGCGTCCGTGGCCTTCGCCGGCCCCGAGGGGGTCAGGGCGCTGACCTTCCTCAAGCAGCTCGTCGACGGCGGCTACGTCCAGAAGGACCTGATCACCAGCATCCCCGCGTTCGAGCAGACCAACGTGGCGAAGAACAAGGTCGCCTGCACCTGGCAGCACGTCCCCGCCGACGTCGAGCAGTTCTGGGGCAAGGAGAACATCAAGATCTTCCCGCCGCTGAGCGACGTCAAGAGCGTCGGCTACGGCACCGTGGGCAGCCTGTCGATCCTCAAGGGCAGCAAGGCCAAGAAGGCCGCGGGCGAGTGGATCACCTTCGTCACCGCGCCGGCGGTCGCCTCCGCGTACGACGTCGCCGGCGGCTACTTCTCCGCCAAGACCTCCGCCGGGTCGCTGTACCCGCAGGACCCGGTGAGCACCGAGATGGAGAAGACGCTGGGCGCCACCACGGTCGGCCCGCTCCACGAGAAGAGCCGCGAGGTGATGGGCGTGCTCGCCCCCGAGATCCAGGCCGCCCTGATCGGCAAGAAGACCCCCGAGCAGGCGCTCGCCGACGCGGCGAAGGCCGCCGACGCGCTGCTCTGAGCCCCGCCGGCCCGCCGCGGTGCGGCGGCGGGCCGGGCACCACCACACCGGCCCGACCGGCCGGTGTCGAACCTGCGAAGAGGATGGCGAGATGGCCGTACCTGCTCAGCTGCCCGCCCGGAGCGCCCGGCGGGTGATCGCCCGGCGCGAGGCACGATGGGGTCTGCTCTTCGTCCTCCCCGCGTTCCTGCTGTTCCTGGCGTTCCGCTTCGGCCCGGCGATCGCCGGCCTGGTGCTCGGCTTCATGGACTACACGATCGGCGGCGACGCCGAGTGGACCGGGCTCGACAACGCCCGGCGGCTGGCCGACGACCCGGTCTTCTGGCAGGCGCTGCGGGTCACCGCCGGCTACACCGTGCTGTACGTGCCGCTGACCGTCGCCGCGTCGGTCGGGCTGGCGCTGCTGGTCCGGCGCGGCTTCCGCGGCGTCGGCCTGTTCCGGTCGGTGTTCTTCCTGCCGGTGGTCACCAGCCTGGTGCTGGTCGCCACCATCTTCTCCTGGGTGTTCTCCTCCGACGGCCCGTGGTCGCGGATCCTCGGCTGGGTCGGCCTGCCCGACGGCTCCTGGCTGGCCTCCAGCACGCTGGTGCTGCCGGCGCTCGCCCTGGTCGGCGTCTGGTCGCACTTCGGGTACGGCATGCTGATCGTGCTGGCCCGCCTCCAGGACCTGCCCCGCGAGCAGGAGGAGGCCGCGCTCACCGACGGCGCCGGCCCGTGGCAGCGGTTCCGCTGGATCGTGCTGCCCCAGCTCAAGCCGGTGCTGTTCTTCCTGCTGGTGATCGAGACGACCGCCTCGTTCCAGGTCTTCGACCTGGTGTACGCGATGACCGGCGGCGGCCCCGCCCGCGCCAGCTACACCCTCGTCATGGCCCTGTACGACCAGGGCTTCAAGTACTTCGACCTCGGCTACGCCAGCGCGATCGGGGTGGCCCTGTTCGTGATGACGCTGGTCGTCGCGCTGATCCAGCGGCTGACCCTCGGGAGGGACAAGTGACCGCCACGACCACCGCCCCCACGCCGACCCCGGCGCCCCCGCCGCGCCGCCGGCGGCGCTCGTACCGGGCGCTGCAACCCGGGCCGGGCGGCGTCGTGCTGCGCTACGTGCTGCTCGCCGTGGCCAGCGTGGTCACGCTGTTCCCGTTCTACGCGATGGTGGTGCTGAGCCTCAAGCCCGCCGCCGCCGTCGAGTTCCCCGGCAGCCTGCTGCCCTGGCCGATCGAGTTCGACGCGTACGCGACGGTGCTCGACTCGCGGGACATCCTGCGCTGGCTGCTGAACACCACCATCTACTCGGTGGTCAGCGTCGTCGCGGTGCTGCTGCTGGCCGCCATGGCCGGGTACGCGTTCGCGAAGAAGCGCTTCCCCGGCCGGGAGACCATGTTCTGGTCGTTCCTGGCGATGGTGATGGTGCCGTACCACGTCACCCTCATCCCCACCTTCATCCTCATCGCGAAGGTCGGCGGGGTCGACACGTACTGGGGGCTGATCCTGCCCACCCTGGCGAACGCGCAGGCGGTGTTCCTGATGCGGCAGTTCATCCAGGGCCTGCCCGACGAGCTGTTCGAGGCGGCGAAGATCGACGGCGCGTCCGAGTGGCGGATGTTCGTGCGGATCGTGCTGCCGCTGTGCAAGCCGATCCTGGCCACCCTCGGCGTGTTCGTCTTCCTGTGGCACTGGAACGACCTGCTCTGGCCGCTGATCATCGGGCAGAGCGGGGACATGCGCACCCTCACCGTCGGCATCGCCTCCCTGCAGAAGGAGCAGGTGCCGCTCAACGTCATGCTCGCCGGCTCGGTCGTCGCGTTCGTGCCGATCTTCGCCGCCTACCTCGTGGGCCAGCGGTACTTCACCGAGGGCGTCACGATGTCCGGAATCAAGGGATGAGTGCCATGTTCACGAGTGAGTCCGAGTTGGAGGAGCGGCTCGCCCGGCCCTCGGCGGCGCTCGTCGCCGACCTGGCCGGCGGCGCCGGCGACCTGGTGGTCCTCGGCGCCGGGGGCAAGATGGGCCCGTCGCTGTGCCGGCTGGCCCGCCGGGGGCTCGACGCCGCCGGCCGCGCCGGCGACCGGGTGTACGCCGTGTCGCGCTGGTCGGACCGGACGGCCGCCGACGCGCTGGCCGCCGACGGGGTGGAGCCGGTCGCGTTCGACCTGCTCGGCGACGGCGACCTGGCCGGGCTGCCCGACGCCGCCGACGTGGTGTTCATGGTGGGCGCGAAGTTCGGCACCGCCAGCGCCCCCTACCTGGCCTGGGTGGTCAACGCGGTGCTGCCCGCGGCGGTGGCCAGGCGCTACCCGGCGGCCCGGATCGCCGCCTTCTCCACCGGCAACGTCTACCCGATGGTGCCCGTGGGCACCGGCGGCTGCGTGGAGACCGACCCGACCGGGCCGCTCGGCGACTACGCGATGAGCTGCCTCGGCCGCGAGCAGGTGTTCGCGCACGCCGCCGCCACCCGGGGCACCCCGGTCGCGGTGCTGCGGCTCAACTACGCGGTCGACCTGCGCTACGGCGTGCTCGCCGACATCGGCCACGCGGTGCTCGCCGGGGAGCCGGTCGACGTCACCACCGGCCACGTCAACGTGGTCTGGCAGGGCTACGCCAACGAGGTGGCGCTGCGCTCGCTCGGGCACGCCCGCGCCGACGTGTTCACCCTGAACCTGACCGGCCCGGAGACCGCCCCGGTGCGCCGGATCGCCGCCCGGATGGGCGAGCGCCTCGGCCGGCCGGTCAGCTACGCCGGCGACGAGGCATCCACCGCGCTGCTCAACGACGCCACCCGCTGCCACGCGCTGTTCGGCTACCCGGACGTCGCGCTGGGCACCCTGATCGACTGGCAGGCCGACTGGCTGGCCGCCGGCCTGCCCACCTCGGGCAAGCCCACCAAGTTCGCCGTCCGCGACGGGAGGTTCTGACCGTGTCCCTGGACCTGCTGCGCGCGGGGACCGTCATCCCCGCGCACCCGCTCGCGCTGACCGCCGGCCGCCGCCTCGACGAGCGGCGGCAGCGCGCGCTGACCCGCTACTACCTGGCCGCCGGGGCCGGCGGCCTCGCCGTCGGCGTGCACACCACCCAGTTCACGATCCGCCAGGCCGGCCTGCTGCGGCCGGTGCTCGCCCTGGCCGCCGAGACCGTCGACGCCGAGGCCGGGCGGCCGGTGGTGAAGGTCGCCGGGGCGTGCGGCGACACGGCCCAGGCCGTCGCCGAGGCCGAACTCGCCGCCGGCCTGGGCTACCACGCCGTGCTGCTGTCCCCCGTCGTGCCGGACGCCGACGAGGCGTACCTGCTCCGGCGGGCCCGGGCCGTCGGCGAGGTGCTGCCCGTCATCGGCTTCTACCTCCAGCCGGCCATCGGCGGGCCGCGCCTGTCCACGGCGTTCTGGCGGGCGTTCGCCGACCTGCCGTCGGTGGTCGCGGTGAAGCTGGCCCCGTTCGACCGGTACCGCACCCTGGAGGCGGTGCGCGGGATCGCCGCCGCCGACCGGGGCGCGGAGGTGGCGCTGTACACCGGCAACGACGACCACATCGTCGGCGACCTGCTCGGCGAGTTCGCCGGCCGCCGGTTCGTCGGCGGGCTGCTCGGCCAGTGGGCGGTGTGGACCCGCGCCGCCGTCGGGCTGTTCGCGCAGGCCCGGGCGGCCCGGGACGGCGACTCGGCGGCGCTGGCGGAGCTGACCGGCCGCAGCGCGGCGGTCACCGACGCGAACGCGGCCGTGTTCGACGCCGCCAACGCCTTCCATGGCTGCATCGCCGGCGTGCACGAGGTGCTGCGCCGGCAGGGGCTGCTCGACGGGGTGTGGTGCCTCGACCCGGCCGAGGGGCTGTCGCCCGGCCAGGCGGAGGAGCTGACCCGGGTGAGCGCCGCCTACCCGTGGCTGACCGACGACGACTTCGTCGCGGAGCACCGCGATGGCTGGCTCCGGTGAGCAGCGGGCAGGGGCCGGGCCGGCGGGCGGCCCGCCGGTGACCCCGCCCACCGGCGCGCGCCGCCCCGTCACCGTGGTCAGCGTGCCCGCCGCGCTGCGGGCCCAGTTCTTCCCCGACCGGGTCGGCGACCGGCTGGCCGCGACCACCGACGCCACCCTCGTCGACGACCACGCGGCGCTCACCGGCGTCGACCTGGCGTCGGTGCTGGCCCGGGCCGAGGTGCTGGTCACCTCCTGGGGTGTGCCACGGCTCGACGCGGCCCTGCTCGACCGGGCCCCGGCGCTGCGGCTCGTCGCGCACACCGGCGCCTCCGTCAAGCCGTTCGTGACCGCCGAGCTGTTCGCCCGCGGCGTCACGGTCACCCAGGCCGGGCAGGGCATGGCCCGGTCGGTGGCCGAGGTCGCCCTCGCGTTCACCCTGGCCCTGCTGCACCGGACGCCCCGCTTCGACCACGCCCTGCACGCGGGCGTCGAATGGCACCGGGCGGAGCAGGCGCCGCCCCGGCACGAGATCCTCGGCTGCCCGGTCGGCATCGTCGGCGCGTCCCGCACCGGGCGGGCATACCTGGAACTGGTCCGTGCCCTCGGCGCGGAGGTCAGCGTCTGCGACCCGACCCTGACCCCGGCGGACGCCGCCGGGCTCGGCGTCCGGCTGGCCGGCCTGGACGACCTGCTCGCCGGCAGCCGCATCGTCGCGCTGCACGCGCCGACCCTGCCGGAGACCCGGCACCTGCTCGGCGCCCGCGAGCTGGCGCTGCTGCCCGACGGCGCCGGGCTGGTCAACACCGCCCGGTCCTGGCTGGTCGACGAGGCGGCGCTCGTCGCGGAGCTGACCCGCGGCCGGATCGACGCCGCGCTGGACGTCTTCGACGAGGAGCCTCTGCCCACCGGCCATCCCCTGCGGGCGCTGCCCAACGTGCTGCTCACCCCGCACCAGGCCGCCGGCACCGTGCAGGGCCGCCGGCGGCAGGGTGAGATCGTGGTCGACGAGATCGTCCGGTACGCCAACGGGCGGCCCCTCGCCCACGCCGTCACGCCCGAGATGCTCGCCCGGACCGGCTGACCGGCGCAGCCACCCCCGTCGGGGCCCGTCGAGGGGCCCACCCCACCATCTCTGAGAGGACACCATGAAGTTCATGCGGATCGGCCCGGTCGGCGCCGAACGGCCGGTGCTGTTCGACGGCACCGGCCACTTCGACCTGAGCGGGGTCACCGCCGACATCGACGCCGCGTTCCTCGCCTCGGACCCCGTGGCGCGGGTGCGGGCGGCTGGCCCGCTGCCGCGCCTCGACGTGACCGGGCAGCGGGTCGGCGCGCCGATCGCCCGGCCCGGCGCGGTGCTCTGCATCGGGCAGAACTACGCCGCCCACGCCGCCGAGTCCGGCGTCGCCCCGCCCGAGCGGCCGATCCTGTTCCACAAGCCGCCGAACACCGTCGTCGGCCCACACGACCGGGTGCTGATACCGCGCGGCTCGACCCGGACCGACTGGGAGGTCGAGCTGGCCGTGGTGATCGGCAAGCCGGCCCGCTACCTCGACTCCCCCGCCGAGGCCCTCGACCACGTGGCCGGCTACGCCGTCGCCAACGACGTGTCCGAGCGGGACTACCAGTTCGCCGACCCCGGCGGCCAGTGGGCCAAGGGCAAGTCGTGCGAGACCTTCAACCCGCTCGGCCCCTGGCTGGTCACGCCGGACGAGGTGGGCGACCCGCAGGCGCTGCGGCTGCGCTCGTGGGTCAACGGCGAACCCCGGCAGGACTCCCGCACCGCCGACATGATCTTCGACGTGGCGTACCTGATCTGGCATCTCTCCCAGTTCACCGTGCTCGAACCCGGCGACCTGCTCAACACCGGCACCCCGCAGGGAGTGGCGCTGTCCGGCCGGTTCCCCTACCTCGCGGCCGGCGACGTGATGGAGATGGAGATCGACGGGCTCGGCCGGCAGCGCACCCCGCTCGCCCCGGCGTGACCGGCCCGGTCGAGTACCGTCCGGCCACCGCGGCGGACGTGCCGTCGCTGCACGCCACCTGGGCGGAGGCGTTCGACGACGCGCACGTCGTCCGGCTGTGGGCCGGCGACCCCGGCCGCCTGCCGCGTACCTTCGTGGCGGCGCAGGCCGGGACGGTCGTCGCCGCCGTCTACTACCTGCCCCGCCGGATCCGTGCCGCCGCCGGCGCTGTCGACCTGGTCGGCGGCGTCGCCAACGTGGCCACCCGGGTCCGGGCGCGCGGACGCGGGCACGTCCGCCGCCTGCTCGACCTGGCCGTCACGGCGATGGCCGCGGACGGCTGCGCCTGGTCGCTGCTGTTCACCGGCACACCCGGCGTGTACGCGTCCAGCGGCTACCGGCCGTTCGCCCTGCGCTACCCGACCGGGCGGCCGGCCGCAGCCACGGCCACGGCCGCACCGGCGGGCTGGACCGTGCGGGCGGAACCCGAGGTGGACTGGGCGGAGCTGGCCCCGGTGCACGCGGCGTTCAACGCCGACCGGCCGCTCAGCACCGTGCGGGACGCCGACGACTGGCGGCTGCGGGTGCCGGTCTGGTATTCCCCGCCCACCGAACTGCTGGTGGCCCGCCACCGGGGCCGGGTGGCGGGCTACCTGGCCGCGCACTGGGCCCCCGGGCGCGTCCGGGTGGTCGAGACCGCCGCCCTGCCCGACGGGCCGGACGCCCTGCCCGCCCTGTTCCGCGCCGTCGCCCGCGCCGCCGCCACGCGCGACGTACGGCACTGCGTGGCCCGGCTGCCCGCCGACCCGGCGATCGAGGCCGCGCTGCCGTGCCTGCTGGCCGACCCGGTGGCGCAGGCCGACACCACCGGGATGGTCCGGCCGATCCACGCGACACCCGAGCACGTCGCCGCGATCACGGCGGCGCCCGGGGCGTTCCACTGGCCGGCCGACTACCTGTAGGCCCCGCGGCCCGAAGATCCCCGTCGACCTTTGGAAGCAGAAGATGACCAGCACCCCACTGCCGGCCGCCCTCGAACAGGCGGTGCCCGGAGCGGTACGCAGCCGTGCCAGCGACCGGCTCGGCATGGCACACGACGCCTCGCACTACCTGCTCGCCCCGCAGGCGGTGGTGGTCCCCCGCGACCGCGGCCAGGTCGCGGCGCTCATGCGGGCGGCCGGCGACCTCGGTCTCGGGGTGACCTTCCGCTCCGGCGGCACCAGCCTGAGCGGGCAGGCCGGCACGGATCAACTGCTCGCCGACGTGCGCCGGCACTTCCGCGGCATCGAGGTCCTCGACGACGGCGCCCGCGTCCGGGTCCAGCCGGGCGCCGTGCTGCGGCAGGTCAACGCCCGCCTCGCCGCCCACGGCCGCAGGCTCGGCCCGGACCCGGCCAGCGAGTCGGCGTGCACCGTCGGCGGGATCGTCGCCAACAACTCCAGCGGCATGACCTGCGGCACCCACGCCAACGCCTACCGCACCCTGGAGTCGATGACCCTCGTCCTGCCCAGCGGCACCGTCGTCGACACCGGCGCCACGGACGCCGACGAGCGCCTGCACGCGCTGGAGCCGCAGCTCGCCGGGGGCCTCCAGCGGCTGCGCGACCGGGTGCGCGGCAACCCGGACTCGGTGCGGCGCATCACCGGGCAGTACGCCATGAAGAACACCATGGGGTACGGCCTCAACAGCTTCCTCGACCACACCCGGCCCGTCGACATCCTCGCCCACCTGCTGATCGGCAGCGAGGGCACGCTCGGTTTCGTCGCCGAGGCCGTGTTCCGCACCGTCCCCGTCCACCCGGCCGCGACCACCGGGCTGGTCGTCTTTCCCGACCTGCATGCCGCGATGCGGGCCGTGCCGCAGCTCGTCGCCGCCGCCCCGGCCGCCGTCGAGCTGCTCGACGCGGAGTCGCTGCGCGTCGCACAGACCGACCCGAAGGCCGGCGAGGTGCTGCGCTCGCTGGCCGTACGCCGGCATGCCGCGCTTCTCGTGGAATGGCAGGAACCGGATCCGGCGGCCCTGGACGAGCGGGAACGGCAGGCCCAGCGGCTGTTCGACGCCCTCGACCTGGCGCTCCCGGCCCGGCTGGGCCGGGATGCGGCCGGGCGCGCCGCGCTGTGGCACATCCGCAAGGGCCTGTACGCGACGGTGGCCGGCAACCGGCCCACCGGCACCGTCGCCCTGCTCGAGGACGTCGCCGTGCCGGTGCCCGTCCTCGCCGGCCTCTGCGACGACCTCGACACCCTGTTCACCCGGTACGCCTACGAGCGCAGCGTCGTCTTCGGCCACGCCAAGGACGGCAACCTGCACTTCATGCTCAACGAACGGTTCGGCGTCGGCGACCGGACCCGCCGCTACGCCGACTTCACCGAAGACCTCGTCGACGCCGTGCTCTCCCGCGGCGGCACCCTCAAGGCCGAACACGGCACCGGGCGGGTGATGGCCCCGTTCGTGCGCCGCCAGTTCGGTGACGAGCTGTTCGCGGTGATGCGCGAGGTCAAACAGCTCTGCGACCCGGCCGGCACCCTCAATCCCGGCGTGCTGCTCACCGACGACCCCGAAGCTCACCTGCGCCACCTGAAACCGGTCGTCACCGTCGAGCCCGAGGTGGACCGGTGCGTCGAGTGCGGCTACTGCGAACCCGTCTGCCCCAGCCGCGACCTGACCACCACCCCCCGGCAGCGCATCGTGCTGCGCCGCGAGATCGCCGCCGCCCACGCCGCCGGCGACACCGCGCTGGCCCGCGAACTCGAGAACGACTACGCGTACGACGCCGTCGACACCTGCGCCGTCGACGGCATGTGCGCCACCGCCTGCCCGGTGCTGATCAACACCGGCGACCTGACCAGACGCCTGCGCGCCGAGGCCAACGGCAGGACCGTGCGGAAGATCTGGAGCAGCGCCGCCCGGCACTGGGACGCCACCACCCGGGCCATGAACCTGGCCCTCGACACCGCGGCGGCACTGCCGCCCGCGCTCCCGGAGCGGGTGACCCGCGCCGCCCGTACCCTCGCAGCGCCCGACACCGTGCCCGCCTGGAGCCGTGACCTGCCCCGCGGAGGCGTCCGCCGGCGGGCGAAGCCCGACCCGGACGCCGACGCCGTCTACCTGCCGTCCTGCCTGAACACCGTGTTCGCGCCCGCCGCCGGAGGCCCCGGTGTGCTGGCCGCCGTGACCCGCCTCGCCGACCGGGCCGGCATCCGGCTGCACGTCCCCGACGGCGTCGGCGACCTCTGCTGCGGCACCCCCTGGTCCTCGAAGGGCCACACCGAGGGGTACGAGGTGATGCGCGACCGGGTCCGGGCCGCCCTCGCCGGCAACCGGCTGCCGGTCGTGGTCGACGCCGCCTCCTGCACCGAAGGTCTGCGCCGCCTCGCCGGAGACGCCCCCGTCGTCGACGCGGTCGTCTTCGCCGCCGATCGCCTGCTCCCCCGCCTGCCGGTGACCCGCAGACTGCCGTCGCTGGCACTGCACCCGACCTGCTCGTCGGTGCGTCTCGGCCTCGACACCGCCATCAGCCGCATCGCCGCCGCGATCGCCGACCGCGTCGACATCCCCGCCGACTGGCAGTGCTGCGGCTTCGCCGGCGACCGCGGCCTGCTCCACCCCGAACTCACCGCCTCCGCCACGCGCGCCGAGGCGGCAGCCGTGACCGCCGGCGACCACACCGCCCACGCCTCGGTCAACCGCACGTGCGAGATCGGCCTGACCCGCGCCACCGGCCACCCCTACCGGCACCTGCTGGAGCTGCTCGACGCCGCCACGACCCCCGGCACCTGAGACGGATCACGGCTGTCACGGCCTCGGACCATCCGGGGGTACGGGGTGAAGCTGACGCAACGGGACGCCCCGAGCCCTTACCAGGTCGGTCCGGGCGTGCAGGCAGTTCCTGTCGAGCGGGCCGCCCCCGGTCTCCCGAAGAAGCGGTCCGCATCTCGGGAAAGCGGTCCAGGTCGACGCCGAGCGCCCCGACCAACGCGAGCAGCACGGCCGCGCCGATCCGCGTTGACCGACTGGCTCGACCACCGGCGTCGCCGCTGGCCCAACAGCACCTGTTGATCAGCAACAAGAGCGCCATGCGGCTCGGACCAGTCAGCCACCCCTGGCCCAACCGCCGTCCTGCCCGGACTGCCGGCGCCCCCGAACGGCTGCGTACGACCGTCACCTCGACGAAGCCCACGTCAGCGGCGCCGGCCCGCTGCACCCGGCCGAGGTCCTCGGCGTCCGCGAGACCACCGCGATCCGTCACGCAGCCGCGGCGCGACAACTGCTGAGCACGCCAACCGAGCAGGCCGACGATCCGACGTCCCACACCGGCCGGCACGCGCAGCGAACCATCATCTGACCCGGCCGTCTCGCACAGCAAAGCGACCCCACACAAGCCCCCATGCTGTCGCTCACGAACCTGGAGGAGGCAGCGACGACAACTGCCACCTATGGGCCAAACAGTCCAGGCCGCCGGGCCCTCAGCCAGGTTCACCGCGAGCCCCGGATCCGCGATAGCGTGAATGCGGGCACGGACGGTGCTGTCGGCTACGCGTGGGCCGTGGCCTGGCGTTGTCTGAGTCGTTCGAGGAGCCGAGCCAGGGTGGCCCCGGGAGCGTGTCTCTGTCGGGCGTATCGTTCGAGCACGGCGACTTCGGCGGCGGGGTCGCCCAGGCTGGCGAAGATGATGGCGGCCCGCTCGTAGTACCAGGGAGCCACCCCGTGCCCGTTGATGCGTGCGTCGTTCTCCACCGCGTCGATGCACCGGACGGTCAGGAGCAGCGCCGCGTGGAGGTCGGTCTTCTGCATGGTCATGATCTGGTCTGTGAGGGTGTGCGGCTGTTGGCCGTCGACCAGTCCGTCCGTCGTGGGCGCGCACCACAGCGGTAGGCCGGTGCTGTCCGACCAGGTGCGGCCGTCTCCGGCGCTGGCCCTCTCGGTCCAGTTCTTGCCGTCCCAGAAGCGGTAGGTCCACCGCCCGGACGGGTCCAGGTACCAGCCGGCGACGGCCTGCGGTCTGCGTGGGATGGGCACGGGCACCGCGGCGGCCGGTGTCGGCTCGGCGCGGGACCCGTTCTGTTCCACGCCCACCGCGGCGGCTCCAGGCTGGTGGGGCGCCGGGGAAGGCGTGGGGGTGGTCCCCAGCATGTCGTCGAGGGCCAGGTCGGAGCGGATCGGTATGGCGAGTTCGCGTGCTCGCGCGACCTTCGCGTCGTCCTGGTCCGCAGCGGTGACGACGGCGGCGACGACGTTGCGGGTCAGGTTCGATGCCAAGACGAAACCGGCCTGGGCGAGACGGTCACGGGCATCAATGGACACGGACGGGCTGCACCAGACACGTTGCCCCTTCTGCTTGACCGCCCTGGCACGGCTCGTGGTTTCCCCCTCGGGCGCGGTGAGGTCCGCAAAGTAGTCCGGTTCCCCGAGGAGTCGGGCGGCCGTGACGAGTTGCCGGTACTCGGTGCCGGTCAGGATGTCATCGGCGAGCGCTGCGTCCCGCAGTCCGTCGAGGTAGCGGTGGTGCAGGTCCCGCACCTGCTGGGCGCCCATGCCGGACTGCCCGGCCAGTCGGGCCAGTGCCTTGGCCTCGACGCCGGTCAGCTTGCCGTCGCTGAGGGCGTCCCCCACGGCGGCGAGGTACGCCTCGGCGGACGCCGGGTCGGCGTCGCTGGTGGAGCAGGGCAACTTCCCGAGCAGCGACTGGATCCACCCGTCCGTGCCCCTGCGCAGGCCGGTTACCCGGGTGCGGGGCCGGGTGTGGCGGGGGTACCGAGGCAGCGGTACCGGAGCGGACGGGAACCGGAGGGCAGGTGCCTCCGCCAGGAGCCGGGTCAGGAGTTGGGCGGTCGCCCGGGTGTCACCGAGAGCGGTGTGGGCGTCGTGCAGCTCGATGCCGTACGCGGCGCAGCAGGAGACGAGCTGGAAGTTCGGCGCGGCCAGGACCTGTCGGGCCAACCGCAGGGTGCACACCGCCGGCAGGGGCGCGGTGTCGATGCCGGCGCGGGCGAACTCCTGGGCGATGAAGCCCTCCTCGAAGCGGGCGTTGTGCGCCACCGCCACGGCACCGTCGAGCCTGGACAGGATCTCACCCGCCACGTCGGTGAAGGTCGGCGCTCCGGACAGCATGTCGGCCGTGATGTGGTGGACGAACGTCGGCCCGGGGTCGCGGCCGGCGTCGACGAGGGTGGCCCACTCGTCGACCACCCGACCTCCCTCGACGCGGACCAGGGCGATCTCCACGATCCGGTCGGACCTCGACGACAGCCCGGTGGTCTCCACATCCACCACCACGAACGGCACCTCACCCAGGTCGACACCTCCGCTTCCGCCCGCGGACCCGAAGGCGAACAATCCGACCGACGACATACGTACCTCTCCAACTCGACGATTCCGCTGGCCCGACCGGCTCGCACCGGCCCCGGCTGTCCACGACTCCGGCACGTCAACCGATCGCGCCCGCCTTCTCCTGCGCCTGGGTGAGGCTCTGCCGGTACTCCAGGGCCTCCGGGACCTCCTCGTACTGCAGCAGGCTGCCGGTCAACGCCAGCAGGTGCCCCTTGGCCTCCTCAGGGGTGGCGTAGAAGAACTCACGGCGGTGGTTGACCAGGTTGACCCGCCGGTCGGCCAGCCGTGCGTGCATCTGCGCCTCGATGCCGACAGCGTCCTCTGAGAAGAACAGGGCGTGGACGTCGAAGTTGAAGGGCACCGAGGCGTCGCTGAGTTCCCGCACCCGGTCCAGCGGGTCCAGCCGGCGGGTCATGCCGACCTTGACCATCTTCTCGCCGAAAGCGCCGAGGTTGGAGATCACGTACACATATCCGGCCCGCACGTTCGCGGCCCGGTGGTCGACGTCCTGGATCGCGGTGTCGATTTGGACCAACCGGTCCAGCATCTGGGCGACGCCGTCGGCATCGCCCTTGGCCTGCAGAGCGGCCAGGGCGTTGGCGTAGTGCTGGCGTTCCTTGTCGAGCCGGGCGCGTTCGCGTTCGATCTCCTGCTGCGCGCGTCGCTCCTCGCGCAGCCGGGCCTTCTCCTCCCGCTCCCGCTCCTTCTCCTCGGCCAGCTTCTCCTGGTAGTCGGCGGTGAGCTCCAACTCCTTGATCCGCAGCCGGTGGTAGTCCTCGGCGATCCGGATCTGCATCGTCTTGCCAAGCTTGGCGATCGTGGCCGCCACCTTCCCCAGCCGGTCGACGGCCGAGTCGAGCTTGTACGGCTTCAACCCGCGGACCAGGTTGTCCGCCTCGGCGTTGTAGGCGCGGAGCATCAGCTTGGAGAAGTCCCGGACCATCGCCCGGCCCTCCGTGACCGAGCCGTTGACCGTCCATCCGGTAGCGGCCTTGACCGCGCCCCCGTCCTTCCTGGCCATGGCCTTAATCTGGTCCTGGATCCGGCTCAGCTGGCTCTGGTAGGCAACCGCGTCCGACAGAGGGTGCCGGTACTGGTAGACGCCAGCCTCCTGCAGCAGCGCGGTCTCCTCGGTGACCACGATCTGCTGCCGAAGCCCACGAAGGCGTCGATCGAGCTCGGCCTTCTGCGCTTTGCCCTTCGCCGTCAGGTCGGCGAGCTCACGACTGAGTCTGTCCCGCTGCTGTTCCAGCTCCATCACGGACAGCATGCCGAGGCGCGACATCTCCGCCCGCAGTCCCGCCAGCTCGGCGTGCGCCTGCTCCAGCTCGCTGCGCAGCCGCGAACCCTCCGCGGCCAGTTCACGCGCTTTGCCCCGGGCACCGAACAAGGGAATGTCCGGATCACTGACGCCGCGCTGCTGCGGGACGACGGCAGGAGCACCGGCAGTCTGCGTGGTAGCCGTCATGGGCGCCACCGGAATCGGAGCCGAAGCCGGAGTGTCCGGAAGCCACAACTGCCAGCCCGGCGGAGGAGGGCCCCAGGTGGGATCCGGCGTCCAACCCGACGGTGGCACCCACCCAGCGGGAGGCGTCGGCCAGTTCGGCGGTGCGTTGAAGCGGTATCCCATTGCTCTCCCCAGGCATCACAACGGCCCGACGAAACTAGCGCCGCAGCCCACAGGCCGGACATCGACGACTCAGACCGGCAGTTCAGCCCGTCCAGACGGCCACGAATACCCAAACGAGGAGTTCAGTCCGGTTCCCGACAGAAACGGGCATTGCTGCGAAATGGACAGGCCAGCAGAAGACGCCTGGGCCACCCGCACGCCTTCCGCAAGACCATGGCCATCCTCATTAAGGAAGAGATCATCACCAAGAGCGCCGCAGCCCAGCTCGGGCACTCCAGCAGGGAGGCCACCCCCACCTGCTACATCGCCAAGCCCGCCCAAGCACCGGACGTCTCCGAAGTCCTCAATCGCCTCGGCGCCCTGGTGAGCGAACGTCGTGGGGGCGGAAGCTGACTCCAGGGTCATGACGGCCGAGGAAGTCGCTCGGGCGTCGGCCCACCTGAGCCAGACCCCGTTTCTGAGGCCCTGACACAGGGCCGACAGGAAAGCGCGCGGCATCCATGAGGGCAGCGAGTCGCTCGCCGCGCCTGACCAAGATCCAACTGCTCGATGCAGGGAATCGTGAAAACCGATCCTCGTGCTGCTTCGTGCAGCGCGCCGGAACCACCCGCCGGAAGCCGACACCGGTATTCGCGTCGCCATTCGCCTTACAAACTACTGGCGAGCTAATTAGCCCGGCCACAATGACATCGGACCCCCTCGTCGAGCTCGGCATCGAAGCGGTGTCGCAGGTCGTGACCCAACGCCGCCAGATCCCGGATTTGCTGAACGGTCAGCCGTCGACCTTCCCACATCAGCTCAGCAAGACCGTCAGCGTAGACGGGCGCAGGAATATCCTCGGCTATATCGATGTCACATAATGCGGCAAGGTCACCGATAGGTATGCCGAGAAAGCGGGCAAAACTGCTGACGAGCTGCGGGTCGAGTTCCTTGCCGCCGAGGGCAATCTGGTTTACGGTAGTCCGCGATAAATACGGACCACCCGAGTAAAGCAGCAACTGAGCAGCGGACACGCCCTTAATGTTCCGGTAGTACAACAGCCGGCCGATTATCGCGCTTGCCTTGTCTTCCGCAAACGGACGAAGCGGCGGGGGCAATAATCCCACCAATGGCTGCTGAGGCATGGCCCGGGCCGCGGCGAGCAGAATCCGCCGGGCCGGCGGGACAGCCACATAGTCCCAGGCAACACGACCTGGGTCTGCCTTCGGATCCGTGGGGGCAAGATCGACAGGAAGGTCCTTTCCAGCCAGCACAAACAAGTCGGCTGCGTGCCAGCCCAGCGCCGCTGCAAGACGTCGAAGCGCCTTTGGCGCTTCGACGTCGCCACCTACATCGTCTGCTACAGCTCGGGCGTCCCAGCCACGCCGGTCTGTCAGCCGCCGCAGGATAGCTTCGAACTTCATACGACCTCCTCACCCTAGGCCCAGCCAGTCATCTACTACCCAACAGCAGGGATGAGTCGCAAGGCACACGATAGAGGCAAAGGCTACCGCCGCTGCCCCATCCTCCAGTCGGTCCACACCGCATTTGGCGCCATAGGGTAACCGTTGGCCATTAACGCCTCGGAGGAAACGGCCTCAACTGACATGTAACCCGCAGCATCGTTTGGCCAATAGTGGCCAGATCCATTGTTGTGACCAACGATTCTACCACCGTTCACCTCAAAGTTCCCCGCCATGAAAACAGGCTGCCTTTCCGCAAGACTGGAATGCCCGGCACCCCAATCACCATAGGTCTCGAGCTGCTCGTGCGGCATGGACCGGACAGATCCGTCACGCATAACCACAAAAGCATGATCGCCGTCAGTTAGACTTGCTCCATTCGATTGCCATGAACCCCTCGGAATCTCTGCCTGTATTGAATCGTCTGCGCCGTTCTCCCCCACTCGGAATACCTTCCGAGGCAGGATCGGACCACTCTTGCCGCAGTTGTGGACGAGGACCGGCGCGTCACCGGCGAGCACATAGTACGTGTGGATGTCGGCGACGGTGAGGTCGTGCATCGGCTGGTTGCCGGTGTGGTTGCGTACTGCAGTGACGGTGACCTGGCGGCCGGGTCCGCCGCCGCCCATGCCGGCGCCGGTGCCGTCGCCTTCCAGGCGCTTGTCGTCGTGGACCAGCAGCCGGTGCCCGGGCGTGAGTTTGCCGGCGTCGACCCAGCGCCGTTCGGTCGCGTCCCAGAACGGGTGGTGCTCGGTGGTCTTCAGGACCGTCCGTTTGCCCGAGGACTTGTCGCGTACGGTGACATCGGTCAGGTTCCGGTCCTGGTTGAGGTGCAGCTGGGTGACGCGTTTCGCCTCGGTCCGGCCGCTGTGCGGATCGGTTGCCGCCACCTTGTCGCCGATGTTGAGCGCGGAGATGGGGCGGCTGCTGCCGTCGGCGAGCAGGACCCGGGTCGACGGGCCGAAGCTGTGGCAGTTCTCCTGCCGACGGCCCGAACCCGCCTGCGGCGAGCCGCCACCCGAGGACCGGTCGGCCGCGCGCGCCGACGAACCACCGCCACCGCTCCCGCCCCGACCTCCGCCGCTCTTGGTCGCTGCGGCGCGGGCCGAGGAGCCGCCACCGGCCTTCACCCCGCTGCCGCCAGGCATCCGGCTGCCCAGGCTCGGCAGCCGGCTGGCCGCCCCGCCGAGCGCCCGGGTCCCGAGCGCTCCCCCGAGTCGCCCGAGACCAGCGGACGCGGCACCGTCGAGACCGCCCTCGATCATGGTGCCGGCGAGGCCGCTCCAGGAGAACTCCTGGTCACCGCGGGAGACGTCGACCATGTAGCCGGTTCCTGAGGCGAGGGCCCCCGCGGCTGCGCCGGCGAGGATGAGGCATCCGACGCCGGTGGCGCAGAGGGCGCCGACGGCGACGGTGGCGATCAGGCCGGCGGCGGCGGTGGCGGCGAACCGCCAGGGGTCCTTCTTGATGGCCTTTACGGTGGCTTTGGCGCTGTCGATGGTTTTCTTGACGGTTTTCTTGGCTGTTTCCTTGACGCACTTGCCGACGCCCTTGGACAGGCAGCTGCGGGTGGCGTGGTAGGCATCCTTGAGGGCTTGGGTCTTCTTCTTCGCCCAGCGGACGGTGGTCTTCTTGACCGTGTGCCAGGCCTTGGTGGCTTTGCTCGTGACCTTCTTGGCGCTGGACTTGACGTCTTTCCAGGCGCGGCCGGAGGAGACGTACTTGAAGGTGGAGGCGGTGTAGCTGGCGGCGGCGCGGAACGTGGAGACGGGGTTGGTGACGACCCTCGCGGCGCTGGAGATGCCCCGCTTGAAGCTGGACCAGCCGAAGTGTCCGGTGGGGTCGATGGTGGTGAGGGGGTTGCCGTCGCCGTACTGGAAGCGGTTGGCGGTGATGGAGTCGGGGACGGGGCTGACGTCGGCGCTGTCGCGGGTGTCGAACTGGCCGGTGGTGGTGTTGTACCAGCGGGCGTGCATGTTGACGCGGCCGGTGAGGGATTCGGTCCATTCCGACTGGTAGCCGAGGTTGCCGACCATGCCGCTGGTGGCGGTCACCTTGCCGAGGGGGTCGTAGGTGGCGGAGCCGGCGATGGTGGTGCCGGTGGCGGTGAACTGGGCGACGACGTCGGTGTGCTGGTCGGTCCAGGTGTAGCGGGATCCGGCACCGGTGCCGCTGCCCGTGCCGAGGAGTTCGCCGGAGGGGCCGCGGGTGTAGGTGGCGGTGCCGTCGCTGGCGAGGTCGTTGCCGAGCCCGGTGTAGGTGAAGCCGGGTTTGAGCGCCCGGCCGAGCGCGTCGTAGGTGTAGGTGGTGCTGGCGCCGCCGGTGCCCTGCTGGATGATGACCTGGCCGAAGGCGTCGGTCTCGGTGGCGTACGCGACGGAGCCGTTGGCGGTGCTGCGGAGGGTGCCGCGGGCGGTATAGGTGTAGGTGGTGCCGTCGTTCTGGGTGCTGAGTTGGTTGCGGGCGTCGTAGGTGAAGGTCCTCGACCCGTTCTGGGTGCGGTTGCCGGAGTCGTCGTAGGCGTACGTCGTGTTGGTGGTGCCGTTGTTCCACGAGGTGAGCCGGTCGGCGAGGTCGTAGGTGTAGGTGTTGCTCGCGGATCCGGCGAGTCCGGTGGTGGTCTTCGAGGTTTCGTTGCCGTTGTTGTCGTAGCCGTAGGTGATGGAGCCGAGGGTGACGGTGCCGGCGGAGTTCTTGAGGGTGTCGGTCTTGAGTCGGTGCAGCGGGTCGTAGGCGAGGGTGCGGACGTTGTTGTTGGTGCCGTAGGTGATCGTCGCCGGTTGGGAGGTCTTGTTGTAGGTGACGGCGACGTTGATGCCGGTGGTGGGGTTGGCGGTGGTCTTGAGCCGGCCGGCGACGTCGTAGGTGTAGTTGGTGGTGCCGGCGGCGTCCGTGCGGGCGGCCATTCTGCCGTCGCGGTTGTAGGAGAAGGAGTTGCTGCCGGTGGGGCCGGTGATGGTCAGCGGGAGGCCCCGGTCGTCGTACCCGATGGTGTTCGTGCCGGAGGGGACGGACAGCGAGGTCAGGCGGCCGGCGTCGTCGTAGTCGAAGACGCGGTCGGTGGTGGTGGCCTCGGCGCCGCTGCCCGCGACCCGGGTGAGCTGGCCGAGGTCGTCGTAGGTGTTGGTGACGGTGACGCCGCCGGGTGAGTCCTGGCGGGCGGGGCGGCCGAGGGCGTCGTAGGCGACGGTGAAGGTGCGGTCGGCGACGTTGGGGTAGGCCGGGGTGGCCGGTTCGATCCGCGACTCGGGCAGGCCCCACGAGTTGTAGGTGGTCCAGAAGGCGTTGCCGCGGCCGTCGGTGAGCCGGGTCTGGTTGCCGGCGAGGTCGTAGCCGAAGGAGGTGCCGATGGCGGTCGTGGTGGTGACCGGTTGGGTTTCGCTGGTGAGGTTGCCTCGTGCGTCGTAGCCGAAGTTGGTGGTGGTGCCGCGGGCGTCCTTGACCCAGATCAGGTTGCCGTTGTCGTCGTAGCCCATCTTCTCGGTGGTCTGGACGACGTTGCTGGCGTCGAGGTTCTGCACCATCGTGGGGCGGCCGACGCCGTCGTAGGCGACGGTGCTCCTGGTCAGGTCCGGCAGGATGGTGCGGACCGGGCGGCCGAGACCGTCGTAGTCGGTGGTGGTCACGTTGTTGGCGCCGTCGGTGACGGTGAGGGGTTCGCCGACCCAGTTGTAGGTGGTGGAGGTGGCAACGCCTTCGGGGGTGGTGACCTTGCGCAGCCAGGGGCCAGCGGCGGGGGTGTTGACGTACGCGCCGGTGCCGTAGTCGTAGGTGGTGGTGTTGGTGAGCGGGGTGGGCTGGCGGACGACCTGACTGCGGGTGAGCACCCGGCCGAGGTAGTCGTACGTGGCGGTGGTCTTGGCGCCGGTGGGGTCGACGGTCTCGATGAGGTCGCCGACCTTGTCGTACGCGGCGGTGGTGACCTTGCCGGCCGGGTTGGTGACCTGCACGGTGTTGCCGAGCGCGTCGTACTCGAAGGTGGTGGTCTTGCCGCGCGCGTCGGTGATGGACTCGACCTGGCCGAGTCCGTCGTAGACGGTGGTGGTCTCGGCGGCGGGGATCTGGCTGCCGCCGGGCGGCGTGTAGGCGGGCCGGATCGTCTTGATGGGTCGGCCGACGGCGTCGTAGCGGGTGGTGAGGACATTGGTCAGCGGGTCCTGGGTCTCGGTCGGCTCGCCGAAGGTGTTGTAGCCGGTGCGGGACACCGGCACCGCCGGCACGGGCGCGCCGCCGCCGAACGTCTCCGTGGACACCGGCGGGGCGACGACCTTGGCCAGGTTGCCGGGGGCGTCGTACTCGTAGGTGGTGACGTTGCCCATCGGGTCGGTCACGGCAGTGATCAGACCGCGCTTGTCGACGGTGTAGCTGGTGGTCAGCTTCTTCGGGGTCACGGTCGTGGTGGCCTTGCGGCCGTTGCCGCCGCCGTAGAGGGTGCCGACCTCGTCGGCGCTGAGTTCCTCCTGGAAGATCTGCACGTTGTCGATGGCACCGTTGACCAGTTGCGCCTCGTTGGGGCCGATGAGGATGCCGCCGACGGACAGCGGGGTGACTGCGTTCCAGGGGGTGGGCTGGGTGGTGCTGCCCGACAGCGAGCCGTTGACGAACAGGCTCATCTCCTTGGTGCCGGCGTCGAACACGGCGACCAGGTGGGCCCAGGTGTTCACGGCCGGCGCGGCGCTGGAGCGCGCGGCGCTCCAGGTCGTGGAGGTGGTGTCCGTCCGGGCGGCGGCGAACTCCCACCGGTTGTAGGACTTGCTGTACTTGAGGACGAAGGCCCCGTTGTTGTTGCCGCCCTCGCCGACGACCGTCTGGTCCTGGTTGAGGTCGCTGAGCTTGACCCAGGCGGACACCGAGTACGACTGGGTGGTGTTCAGCGCCGGCTGCGTGGTTTGCAGGACGTTCGTGCGGGTGAACAGCGCGGCGCCGTCGGAGCGGCCGACGGTGCCGTTGTACGAGTAGAGGGTGCGCTGCGACGGCGAGGAGTCGTACGCCTCGTAGCCCGCCGCCTCCCCCATCTGCCACCAGCCGGTGGGGAGGGCGGCGCTCTTGACGCTGACGCTCTCGGAGGTCACCCGGCCCATCGGGTCGAAGGTGTTCTCCACGGTCTGCAGGGGCGTCTGGAGTTGCCCGGCGAGGCTCTGGGTGCTGGTGACGTGGTCGTCGGCGTCGTAGGAGTACTTGGTGACGCGTTCGAGGTCGAAGGGCTGCTCGGTGGAGGAGACGAGTCGCCCGGCGGCGTCGTAGCTGTAGGTGGTCCAGTTGGCGCCGTTGTCGGCGCGCTGGGTGATGACGTTGCCGATGGCGTCGTAGCTGTTCTGTTCGCGGACGAACCGCTTGACGCCGTCGGTGCGGGTGACCTTCGTGACGTTGTCGTTGTGGTCGTACTCGTACTCCGTCACCCAGTTCATGGCGTCGGTGTCGGAGGCGAGGTTGCCGTTGGCGTAGTAGGCCTTCGACGACACGCGGGTGTTGGTGCCGTCGGCGCCGGTGATCGTGGTGGTGAGCTGTTGTCCGGCCGCGTCGTAGGTTTCCGTCTTGGCGCGCAGGACGTCGCCGGTCGGGCAAGGGCTCGTCGGGGGTGGGCTGGTGGCGCACGCCACGGTCTTGGTGGTGTTGCCGTAGTCGTCGTACTCGAAGAGGGTGACCGCTCCGACGGCGTCGACGGTCTTGACCAGTTGGCCGTGCAGGTTGTAGTCGCTGGTGGAGTCGCGGGGCGCGTCCCCGCCGGTGGTGTCCTCGACCTTGCGGTAGGTGACGTTGCCGTCGGCGTCGTAGGTGGTCGTGGTCCTGGCGGTGTGGGTCGCGCCGGTCACCTGGTTGAGCACCGGCGGGTCGAGTTGCTCGACGACCTGCCCGGCCGCATCGTAGGTGTAGGTGGTGGTCAGGTCGCCGACGGGCGCTTCGGCCTTGACGGCCTTGGTGCGGGTGCGGCCGATTCCGTCGTAGGTGAACTCGGTGACCAGCCCGGCGGGGTCGGTGATGCGGACGGCGTCGCCGGCGGAGTTGTACTGCGTCTGCTGCGTGGCGCCCTTGGCCGACACGGTGGTCAGCGGGAGGCCGGGTGGGACGGTGCCGCCCCCGACCGCGGGTGTCGTCGCGGTGGAGTACGTCATCGTCGTGGTCCGCCCGGACGTGTAGCCGGCAACGGGTGGGGAGGTGACGCTGACCCGGTTGCCGGCGATGTCGTAGCCCAGCTTGGTGAGGTGGGTGTTGTCGGTGGCGCCCTGCGAACGGGCGTCGCGCACCTCGATGAGCTGGTCGTTGCGCGGGTCCGGGGTGAGGTTCACGGTGGTGGAGTCGGGCCAGTACTTGTAGTACGTGCTGTCGCACGTCGTCTGGTCGCGGCAGACGGTGGAGCGGACGGTGTTGCCCCGCACGTCGCGGCCGGAGGCCGTCTTCATGCCGAGCGGGTCGAACTCCACGGATTCGAAGCCGCCGACGTCGTAGCCGTAGGAGGTGGTCCGGCCGAGCGCGTCGGTGGCGGCGATGAGCCGATTGCCGTTGACAATGTCGTAGACGTCGGTGGACGTCTTGTTCGCCGGGTCAGTGGTGGTGACGGTGGCGACGGGGGTCAGGGTCGCCGTGGGGCCGGTCTGTGCGGCGCTCTTCGCGGCCCGGTAGTGGGCGTCGACCTCCACCGGCGGGAGTTCCCGGTCGTAGTAGGCGAACTCGGCGATGTTGCCCTTGAAGTAGCTGACGTCCCCCGACGAGCTGGGCCAACCCTTGGTCGTGCCGGCGCCGACGTAGGAGACGGTGGCGTTGGTGGCGACCATGGCGCCGAGGAAGCCGACGATCTTGTTGTCGAGGTAGAGGGTCTGCCGGGTCGTCGACGCGGACAGCACCACGTGGTGCCACTTACCGTCGTTGACCTTCGTGGTGGAGGTGATGGGCGCGTTCCAGGTGCCGTTGTAGAACTCGCCGCGCAGCAGGCCGTCGGCACCGACATACAGCGCGGGCGTCCAGTTCGTGGTGGCGGGGGCGTTGTTCAGCTCGTTGCGCTGGTAGGAGTAGAGGACCCCGCTGGCGGCGTGGTTCGCCGGCGTCTTGAACCACATCTCGACGGTGGTGTCGTCGACCACCGGGAAGTCGATGCCGGGGATCGTCTGGTTCGCGGGGTTGTACGGCTTCACGTAGGACGAGGTGCCGTTGAAGATTCCGCCGTAGGTGTCGGAGAACGGGCTGGTGTCCGACTGGTTGGTGTCGAAGGTGACCGCGTTGTAGCGGGCCTCGTGGCTGTGCACGACGTTGACGGCGTCGGCCGGCGCCTCGACGTCCCCCAGCCGCCAGTAGTCCGTGGGCTGCGAGCCCAGCACCGACGACACGTACACCAGGCTGGACCCAGACGCGGACGGCGCGCCGACCTTCCACACGCCGCCGTTCTCGTCGGTGATCTGGGCGACCCGACCGGTGACGCTGTGGTAGACGACCTGGGCCTGGACCCGCCCGGAGGCGCTGGTCACCAGGGACAGCTGCGGGGTGCCGGCGCGACCCGACTCGTACGCCGCGGCGACGTCCGTGCCCGTCAGGCCCCGGTTGTGGTAGGCGACGTCGGCGATCGACCCGGTGAAGAAGGTGGCCGTCGGCGTGCTGTGCGGCTGGTTGGGCCAGGCACCGCCGAGGAACCCGGCGCCCAGGTAGGCGTTGCCGGCGTCGAGGCTGTGCAGGTTGATCGCGCCGGTCAGACTGCCGATCTGGGTGCCGTCGAGGAACAGTTGCTGACTGCCGCCGTTGCCGGCGAGGACCACGTGATGCCACTGTCCGTCGGTGACCGGGCCGGGCGAGGACATCGCGCCCGCCGGGTTCGCGGTGCCCAGCTCGCCGTGGAGCCTGCCGTCGGAGCCGACGTAAAGGGCGGGAACGTATGCCGCGGCTGTGGTGGCGGCGGGCGTCACCTGGTCCTTCTGGTAGCTGACCAGCACCCCGTTGGGCGTGCTGGTCTTGAACCACAGGCCGATCGACTGGTACGCGCTCTCGGCGACGGCCTTCGCGGGCAGGGCGACGCGCGAGGTGGTGCCGTTGAACGTCGCGGACGTCGACGTCGAGTCCGGCAACGCCGCCGCGCCGCCCAGGGTGACGTCGGTGTAGGTGCCGGTGTCGGCGCCGTCCTTGGAGATCACCGCGCTGAGGGCGGCGGTGGCGTTCGGGGCGTCGTTGAGTCGCCAGAACGCGTACGGGTCGCTATTGAGGACGGCGTTGACGTGCTGGGACACCGACGTGTAGCCGTAGGTGTCGCACTGGGTGCCGGCGTCGGGTTCGCAGACCGACGTGAGCAGGTCGCCGGCGTAGCCGTAGGTCCAGGTCTGGACGGTTCCCGGGTCGGCCGGCACGACCGGGTCGGTGCTGACGGTGGCGACGTGCGCGACCGTGGCGGTCGGCGGCGTCGACCAGGTGAACGACAGGCTCCGGTTGGACGCCGCCGACGTCATCGTCTCCAGCCGGCCGCCGGTGCCGTACTGGAAGGTCAACGCGCGGCCGGAGGCGTCGGCGATCTTCGTGATCCGGTGCACGCCGGTCCCCGTGGCCTGGGTGAACTCGTAGGACGTGGCGTCCTTGTCCGTCAGGGAGTATCCGCCGGTGATCGGCTTGAACACCGAGTGGCGGCCCAGCGGCGCGACCCAGGTGCCGCTGTTGTTGCGGCCGAACGCCACCTCCTGCCCATCGGGGTAGCGCACCGTCACGGTCTGCAGGGTGTTCGAGGCGTCGCGGTTCTCGGAAGTGCGCATGTCGAGGATCGACGACCAGCCTCGGCCGAAGGCGTTGTCGGTCCTGGTGTCGAGGCTGTTGTAGTCGCGGTTGACGGCCAGCGCCGGCCCGACGGTGGTGACCTGCGCGTCGGTGTCGGAGGTCGTGTAGTTGCCGACGTTACCGTCGTAGCCCTTGCCGCCGTTCTGGGCGAGCGCGGAGGTGACCGGGGGTTGTGGCACCTGGGGGGTGAACGCGTACATCGGTGTGGTGGCGCCGGTGGAGGAGTAGTCGCTGACCTGGACCGCGTACAGGTAGGTCTTCTTCCACTCCAGCACCCCGGCGGGGACCTTCCACACGCCGCCGGCCACCCAGCCGGAGCTGGTGATCTGCGTCGCCTGGTCGTTGTAGACGAGGAAGTTGAACCGCAGGCCCTTCGCCGGCCAGTTGTCCGGGTCGTGGCCCTGGGCGATCAGTTCCGGGGTGAGGGTGTCGACGGTGCCGTTGTTCGCCGGGTACCGCAGGTCGACCTGCGGGGCGACGTTGTCGGTGTAGGTGACGTCGATGAAGGGGCCGCAGTCGATCAGCCCGTAGACGCTGTTGTTGCAGTCCAGGTCGGCGTTGGCCGACGTGAACCGCTTCCACGCCACGGTGTCGGTCTCCGAGGCGGTCAGGGCGAGCCCGTAGTTGCTCGCACCGGTCACCCACTCGTTGACCTCGGCAGCGTTCAACGGCACGGACACCCAGGTGCCGACGGTGCGGACCGCGTTGACGTTGCCGCACGCGGCGGCGCTGCTCGGCGACGCGTTGCCGATCGAGCTCGTGTAGGAGGGGAAGCTGCTGTAGGTGACCGATGCCGCCGACCAGTTCTGCGTCACCCGGTGCACGTCGAAGCGGCGGGCGGCGCACTCCCCGCCGAGGCCCTGGTAGCTCATGAACACGTTTAGGTCGGCCGCGCTGAGCCGCTTGCCCGCGTAGGTGGTGCCGAAGGTGGGGAAGGGCAGCAGCGCCTTGGCGCTGCCGGTGCCGAACGACCCGACCGCGACGTTGTCCGCGGTGAACCGCGCGGTGGTGCTGTCCGACTGCACGTACGTGTCGTCGGTGTTCGTGGCGATGGTGCCGGTGGTCGGGTCCAGCTCCACCGGGAACGTCCGTGCCGGGTCCCGCAGCCAGGCGCCGTCGATCGACACCTTCAGCGCCTGCCCGTCGCCGTGCTTGACGATGGCGTAGCGGATGTCGTGGGAGGTCGCCTTCGCCCCGGTCCGGTCCACCGCCGAGTCCTGCATCCACCCGACCGGCATGACGGCCACCGCCGTGCCGTCCCCGTCGAGGAAGCGCACCTCGCCGTTGTCGTCGACGCGCGCCGTCAGGCCGGTCAGGCGCAGCGGGTACAGGTACTCGGTCGCCACGTCCGCCGAGTGGAAGACGAGGCTCTCCTTGACCGCGTTGCCGCTGACGCGGAGCGTCAGGTCGACGTTGGGAAAGACGCCCGGGTAGGTGGCGACACCGCGCTCGACCGACGCCGTGCTGGGCGCGGCTCCGGCCAGGTCGTAGCCGAGGCTCTGCCCACCCGGGAGGCCCATCCGCACCAGCGGGGTCGCCGGATCGGTGCTTCCGGCGAGGGACACGTCGATCGGGACGGCCCTGGCCCGCAGGCGCCCGCCGGTGGAGGTGAGGCTGTTGTCGATCCGCTGCCAGCGTCCCTGCCGGTCCTTGAAGTTCACCGGGCGCTGCCGCACCCGGCGGGTGTAGGAGCCGTCCGGGTTCTGGAAGACATCGGAGGTGCTGGTGGACGCCTCCGGGACGTGCCTGCTGGCCGCGGGGTCGAACCCGTCGGCGGATCGGGTGGTGCGCTTGCCCGTGGCGGGCTTGCGCGACGTGTGCAGCGCCAGCTCGCCCGGGGCGGGCCGCACGGAGCTGTGGTCCTGCACGGTCGGCGAGTCGACGTAGTGCCCCCGCTGGGGTGACCGGCCCATCTGCTGTTTCGGAACCGCCGGGTCGGCCCACGAGAACCTGAGCGCCAGCAGGTCAGACAGCCAGGACAGCGGGAACCCGGTGTTGCCCTGGTGATGCAGCGGCGCCTTTGGGGCGGCCACCGTCATCAGCATCGTCAGGACGAGGACGATGGCCAGGCGACCGGTGGCCCGACGTCGACGCCGGCGGCCGGGGCGGCCAGGTACCGCTAGCTGCGCATGCTGCCACCGACCGCCCATGGCAGCCCTCCCCCGTTGATCAGATCACACCGAGAGCAAAGCTTCGTGGACGCTGCGTAATAACGCAAGCATGGAAGTATGTAAGATTATCTGGTAGACGTCGCGGCCCAGACCTCGCCGACCGCCGCCTCGACCCCCGCGCGGACGCCGTCAACCGAGGCAGCCGACACGACCCGGGCGCCCTCCACCTCGGACCCCACCGTCACGTAGCGGGGCTTCGGAAACCGGCTCCTCCCCTGCTCCACCGCCGCCACCGGCGCCTCGCCCACCGCCACCACGACCCCACACCCCTCCAGCGCCAGGGTGTTGAAGTACGCCAGCGCGTTCGCCGACGTCTGCGGCCCCTCGACGGCGAGGTACTGCACCTTGATCGAATGGGCGGTCGAGGCGGACTGCATGCCAGCCCAGGCCGCCTTCGCCTGCTCGCCCGCGAGACCCTTGTCGTCGGTCAGCAGACACGCGGTGAAAGCCTCGTACCGCCGCTCGCGCGGCTCCGGAACCGGTCGATCCCGCGCGACGAACACCCAGATTCCGACGGCGGTCAACCCCACCACGGCAAGCAACGAGGCCAGAACAACCGGCCGACGCAACCAACTCATCCGACCTCATCACCGTCAGCGACACGGAAGCAACAGCTTGAATCCGGGTGAGCGTAGTCGACTCCTGAGGTGCGCTCCTGCCCCTCGGCGGTGGGAGAACACCGATGTGCTGCGGACCACGTCAGCATGTGGGTCATCGCGGTGCAGTTAGGCCTGTCTGCTTTCCGTCACTTCGCGGGCCGTTCCTGGCCGGTCTGCTTCCGTAGCGCAGTGGACTTCGCCCCTTCGAAAATCGCAGGAACGCGCCGGTGACCGCGATGCTCGGTCCAGCCTGGACGGTAAAGCCGGACACGCCTGATGACACTGGTCGTCAGCCCCTCGCCGTCGAGACTGTGATCGGGGCACACGCTGCGGCGCTGCTCCCCGGCGTCATCACCACCACTCCCCACGCCCGATACCTGGCTCTGCACGCCCGCCTCGCGGTCGAGGCCCAGCGCCGTGGTTGGACCAGCAAGGCTGACCTGGGACGGTTCCACGCGCTGGTGCGTCGCGCCGAGGTCGTGCTGGGCGCGGTGTCCGTGGCGCACGGCGACGCGGACGACGGCCACTGGCTCCGGGCAGGGTCCTTCGGCGTGCACGGGGTGAACACAATCAGGCCGGAGCTGCACCGGCAGCAGAGCATCGACGTCGGGCGGACGGCCGACGTGTACAGCCGGGTCCGGGGCGGCTACCTGCAGACGTACTCGGGGATCGAAGCGGTGCTCGGCCTCACCGACGGGGCACGGATTCCCGCGCCCGGGCCGGCTGCCGACGTCGAGCGCCTCGCGGCCCTCGACGAGGCCTTGAACGTTGCGGAACGGGACAAGCCGCTGTCCGTGGCGGACCTCGACGCACTTCGTCACCTGTGCGTATGCGCCGTCGGTGACGCCCCTGACGGCGCTTGTGTACGCGGCGCCTACTTCGCCGGACCGGGTGGCTCCGGGGCCGTCGGCGCCCATCGCCGTAGCGCCACCCTGCTGGTGAAGGCGCTCACCGAGGAGCACGTGGACGGCGAATCGGTCGACATGGCCATGGACCGCTGGTGCTGTTTCCGACGGGGATTGTCGGATCTCGTGGGCGAAGACGTGCACGCTCATGCCCTCGTCTGGCGTGGCGCGCTGCTGCGCAACTGGTCGGTCTGGGCGTGGCGGCTGATCTGGGCACGGCTGGTGTCGCCGCTGTCGAGCACCGGCACCCTCGAGCACGCGGTCGCCGAGTTCGTCCGCACCCTTCCGAACGCAACCGTCCGGGAGGTGCTCATCGACGGCCTCCCTTCGGTAGTCGACGACACCGGCACCCCGCTACCAGTCGAGCACGACCTGTACGACGAGGTGCCGGACGACGGTGACTGGACGGTGCTCGGCATGCTACAACTGCTCGCCGTCGGCGCCAGGCGCCTGGAGCACCTCGACCCGACCGCTCGGCGCGCCTTCGCCGACGAGGCATCCGACGACCTGGGGCCTGGCTACGTCGCCTCCTGGCTGACCCGCAACGCCGACCGCCGGCTGGCAGAGGCCGTCGCCGGCCTCGCGAAGGAGCTGTTCCACCGGGCCGAGTCGGTCAGCCGGCAGAAGATGCAGTGGACCCGGTACGGCCTGCGCCTGCCCACGCGGCTGCGCCGCGTCGGCGACCAGTGGCGGCTGGAAGGCCGGGAGGGGCGGGGCGCCGTGTCCCTGCGGCTGCCCACCTTCACCAACGTGATGCAGCAACTGGGGGTGCTCGGGTACGACGGCGACACCTGGCGTCCCGGCCGGTATGCCGCTGAGGTGACGTCATGACGGCGTGGGAGGACCTGCGGGGAGCCGCGCCACCTGCTCTGCTGCGCAGCCGTCCCGTGGCCGACGCCGAAGAGGTCCTTGTTCTCACCTACACCTGTGACCTGTCCTTCTTCGAGGATGTGTGCCTGCGGGAAGCGCAGGCCGTCCGAGCCCGAACGACCATCCTGTACGACGCCGACCGGCTCACCCGGGGACCCCGCCGGACCGACTACATCGCCCTGCCGGTGGTCTGCCGGGCAGGCGGGGCGTTCCACCCGAAGCTAGTGGTGATCGCCTCCGAGGCGGATGCGGTGGTGGCCATCGGCTCCGGCAACGCCACCCCGTCGGGATGGCACCACAACGCCGAGGTCTGGACGGTGCTACGCGGCACCGGCCCGACGGTGCCACAGACGTTCCATGATCTCGCTGCCTGGCTGCGCCGACTGCCCACTGCGGTCTGGATGGAGGACCTCGGTCGGGAACGCCTCGACCGAGTCGCGGATATCCTCACCTGCCGACCGGCGGAGCATGCGCCCGGCCAACCCGTGCTGGTGACGACGGCGGCCCGTCCGATCATCGAGCAACTCCCGGTGCCGAAGGCCCCCGTCACGTCGCTGGCGGTCGCCGCCCCGTTCTTCGACCCGCGGGCGGAGGCGCTGCGCCGCCTGGTCGACCGCTTCGGACCCGCCACACTGAACCTCATGCTCACCCGGGACGTCCAGTGCGACCCGGACACCCTCGCCAAGGTGGTCAAAGGTGTGCCGACGGGGTTGGTCACTACCCCGAAGAGCAGCCGCTACCACCACGCGAAGATCGTGGAATGGAGGACGCCCGACCAGTCGTGCGCGCTCACCGGCAGCGCCAACTGCAGCATGGCCGCCCTGATCAAGACCATGGCCACAGGTGGGAACTGCGAGCTCGGGCTGCTCACCGGCACACCAGAGGCGTTGATCTCCGCCGTGCCCGTGCACGAGCTCGATCTGGAACGACCGACCGGCCTGAATGTGCGGGAACCCGACGAACGGGTCCCCTCCGGGATCGGCCTCCGCGTGCTCGGAGTCCGGCTGAGCGCAGAACGGGTGGAGGCCACCGCCCTCGCCGACGGCCGCCAGGCCCCGGCATGGCTCGTCGTGGACGGACTACGGCTCGACCACGAACGCAGCGACGGCCACCTGCACCTATACGCCGGCATCCCGTCTCCCGACTGGTCCATCGCGTTCGGCGCGACCGCCACCGTGCACGTGGCGACGGACACTGGTGCCGAGATCCGCGACGTCGTGGTGACCGATGTCACTACAGCGCTGTCGCGTATCGATAGACCATCCCCACTGGAACAGGTATCGCTACCTGCCGTCATCGTCGACCAGGCGCACCTGACCGCGCTCTTCGAGGCACTCGCGCATCTCGCCACCGTCCGCCCGGAACGGCTCGCGGCCCCGTCTGGAATCAGTCGGCGGCGTTACGTGGAGGGCCGCATCAACGCGGCCGTCGGGCCAGCCCTCCTACGGTTTGCCCTAGGGCTGGACCGGAGCCGACCGTCACCGACAGGCGACGACATCTTCGATGGCTCGGACGACGAGGACGGCGGATCGAGGCGAGCCCCGCGGGGCCAGGCCACGGCGGTGAGAGATGCCGCACCGTCCCAGCGACCGGAGACCGTCGCGACGGTCTTGGACACGCTAACCGCAGGTCAGCGCGCCCGCCTACGGCGTGAGATCGGGGAACTGGTCGACATCTCGCAGGAGTGGCCGCTGCCGGCGAAGCTAGCCGTCAGCAGACTGGTGTTGACCCTGGTCGCCGGCGGACTCTGGGCGGATCCGGCTGACTGGTCCGACCTGCTCTACTGGCTGATGCTGCAACTCTGGATGACCGACCAGGAGGAGAGTCTGCACGACGAGCACGCGGCCCTCGCCACGATCGGGCTCGTAGCCCTGCGCACCGGTTTCGACCGCCAGGCCGAGCCGGACAGCGAGCTCGTCGAGCGATTCGAGGACCTGAGGCAGGCGTACGCGGAATGGACCGCCTGGCTCGCGGCGGCGCCGGAGGATGCGGTCCGGAGATATGCGACCGGTCTGAGCGGGCACACCCTCGGGGTGCTGTTCGGGCAAACCGACTTCGTGTCCGAAATCGGCTGGATCCTGAAGCGGTCGGCGTTGCAGGACGCGGTGGACCGGCTCGGCGGCGCCCGGCTCGACAACGCTTCCGTTGTCCGTGTCACGGCCGGCCGCACCACGAGGCTTGCAGTCCTTTCCGCTTTGGACGCCCTGCGCGACTTCCCGGACACCCAGGTAGCCTCCGACGCGGAGCCAGCAGTGCACGGTTGGTGGAACGGACGCCGTCTACTACTGACGACCCGGACCGGTGTGGCCTGGCGGGGCGAGATGTGGTTGCACCTGATGACCGGTATCGCCGCCTACTCTCGCGGCACCCAGCTACCCCGACCCGACCGGCGCTGGACGACATCGGGGCCAGACGACGCCTTTACCTCGGCCGGGCTCTGACCGACGGAGGCGGAGAGACTCGAGGTGGTGAGACACCCGTCCCGCCGAGCGGGCGGTGAGACGCGAGCCTCGTCACGCGCGCCTCCTGCCGGACGTGCTCAAGCACCCGAGTCCGGTTCCCACCGAACCGATCGGGCTTCCTCGCACAGCAATGGTCCTCAGCCGACCTATACGCCAAGACATGTCCCGATCGGCCACTTTCGGCGATCGGCCTTCACGGGAGAAGCTGGTCGTGGTCACGACGGCTAAGGCCGTCATGACCACGACCAGGAGCAGCTTAGGTGATGACGACGGCCGCGAGGGCCACGACACCGACCACCAGGGCACGGATGGACCAGATGATTCGGGTGAGCTTACGGTACGCCACCATGTTCGCCGCCCAGATCTGTCCGACGACTGCCCGCTCGAACGCGTCCTCGTCGGCCGCCGCCTCCACCCAGGCATCGATGAAGGCTTCCCGGTCGTCGCCGTATCGACGGGCGACGTGGTCGTAGTAGTGCAACGACCACCGGGTCGTCATCTGCCTGCGCGGGGCCAGCGCGTAGAGCGCCAGCAACGCGCTGAGCACGATGCAGACGCCGGCAACAAACACTACGGCTCTACCCCAAGGGTCGTGAGCCGATGGCATTTGCCCGGCCAGGACCCCGGAGGCAGCCAGCACGGCGGCTGCCTTCACATCGGCGAAGCGGATCATCTCGTTCGCCTGCTGGAGGGAGGATCGTTCCGCTTCCCTCATGACTCTTCCAGCCGTTTCACCAGATCGGGACGGTCGTATGAGGAGAAGACCTCCCCCAACTGCCCGAGCAGATATCGGCGTTCGCCGTCGCCGAGCCCTCCGAGAAAGTCACCGATCAGCTTGGCGATCACCAGGAACCGCGACTCGGCGACATCACCGAACTTCTGGGCGATCCCCTCGAAGTCGATCTTCAGCATTTCGTTGAGTTGATCTGAATGGTGGTGGAGCCAGTAGCTGCGGGCGACGTCGGGGCGGGAGTAGATGCTCTCCCGAAGGTAACGGATTTGCTCCAACTCGGCTCGCTGCTTCAAGCGCTCAAGGGCGCTCTGCCGGGCGATCTCCCGGATCGCTTCTGCTGCAGCACGGGCTTGCGGGCTGACCGCCAACTGGACGTGGACGCCTTCGGCGATCCGGCTGTTTATCTCGGTCTCGGCGTTGCCGGCCCGCGTGACGCAGTACTGGGAGGCCAGCTTGTCGGCCTGTTCCATAATCTTCTGTCGTGCTGTCCAGGACGCAGCCTGGTTGCCCCGCCACCAGAACTGGAAGGTCGCGTCGAAGGTTATGTGTGGATGGCAGCTAGACAGCTCAGCGAAGAAAGTGACCAGCTCCGCCGAATCCTGAGGTCTCGCCCTGAGGGTCGGCAGGAGGCCACGCCATTTTCCACTCACCGGGCAACCAGCAGCGGGTTGGCTCGGTGGAATCGCTCGATGAGCCGGTCACGCACATCCCGGGCAGCCGGTGCCTCAGCGTCGCGGACGAGCGGCTGCCAGGCGTACAGCAGGTCGGACATGCGGGCGAAACGACTGCTGGCACCGTGGCCCATGCCGCCGGCTCGGATCGTCAAGTCGGTGATCAAGTTTTCGTACACGGGGTCCTCGATCGCTGTGTCCAACCAGCGGAACAACGCATCGCGGATTTCGCCTTGCGGACCAACGCCGGTGAACAGGAGCGTGAAGGCATGCACCAGGCTGGTCTGTAGTTCCGCGTCTCTGGCCAGTTCAGCGAGGAGGATCCCGGCCTGCTCGGGGGGTTCGGAGATCGCGGCCAGGGCGCGCAGGCCCGCGCCGCGCCGCTGGTCGTGTCCGGCCGCCCAGTCGACGACCCGACGCAGCGTCGCCTGCCGGTGCCGTGGCTTGGTCCAGAGCGACCGCATGGCCTGCACGACCGCGTCGGTGACGGTGTCGATCCCTCGCCCGGCCAGATTGTTCAGCCGGGTCAGCACCGCCTGTGGATACGCGTCTGCCAGCGCCCCACCGCAAACTGCGGCGACCGCGCAGAGCAGCGTCGAGCTGCCCGACTGCACGGCCCATTGATTGAGCCGACTGCGCATCGCCGCCCCGGCCTCGGGGCTCATCGCCACCGTCGTCATCAGGTCGACAACCAGCGGACGCAGGGTCTGATATCCCCACCACCGCTCGGCCAGCGTACGCACCTCGGGAGCGTCGGCCCCGGGAAGCGCCAGGGTCACCGCGAGCATGGCCGAAGCCACCTGTCCGGCGACGCGGACGTTCGGGGAACCGCCGCGGCGCATCGGCAGGTCGGAGGCCCAGCTCCAGAGGCGTGTACGGAATGCCTTGGACTGGTCGCCATGCACGTAGCGCAGGATCGCGACGTCGTAGGACGGCAGGGTCAAGAAGATTCGATGTTCGTCGTCGATCCGGGCGTTGACGTCCTTCGCCATCTGGCGGATCCCCGGGGCACCGATACCACCACGCACGTTCGCCGGCTCCGCCAGTTTCTCCGCGAGCTTCTCCATGGCGTGCAGGACGTTGCTGGCCTGCCCCCCTTGTAGGAATGCCAGAGCGATGAGGAAGAGCCTGGTCCGCGGGTCGCGATTCCTGTCGAACCAGGCGACCAGATCTTCGTCCCAGTTCTGGTAGGCCTTGACCGCGTTACGGGCGATCTCGGCCAACGGCTCCTGCGGATCACCCGCAGCGGCCCTTATCCGGTGGGACAGCCTCGCGATCTGCGCAGGGGTCGCGCCCTCGATCATCGCCGGCAGCGGCGGCGTCTTGAGTAGCGTGTCCACGTCCAGCCGGTCGCTCTGATCGGCCAGGAGCTGGCTCAGCAATTCCACGGGTGCAGGAGCGGTCACCGTGAGGACGGTGAAGCCTGGCACGTCCTCGGGCCGTTCGAGGCTCCCGCGATCGACCAGGACGACAAGGTATGAGTCCCGCTTCTCCACGGCCTCCCGATAGGCGATGAGCAACTCCCACAACCGCCCAGTGCGGCCTCCGGGCGGCACCGTGAGCAGGTAGGCGGATCGACCATACGATGACCACGGCACCTCGCCGACGGGCAGGAGTCGCCGCTCATCGTCGTCGATCGGGATCTCCCGTCGAGGTGCGGGAACAGCGCCGAGCAGCCCGACTGCAGCGGTCCGTCGGCCGGTGCCCGGCTCGGCCACCAGAAGGACGTGGCGCCGCTCCCGCAGAATCCCGGCAGCCGATTCCCTGGACAGCCCGCCGGGACCGTAGAAGCGCCGCACGAAGGTCGCGATCGTATCTTGTACGAAGGCGTCGGAGAGTTCCCGGGCGGCCTGATAGCGTCCGAGCCAGTTGTGGACGTTCTGCACCATGTCGCGGCCAACGTGCGAGGCGACCTGACCGCTGTTCTCCTCGATGTAAGGCCCGTCGTCGATGTCCTCGGCGTAGGAATCGTCGATGTCCGAGACCACGGGATCGATCGAATCGGCGGTCATCGGGCAACGCCCCGGTGCTGCGTCATGCTCTCGACCGTGGTGGCCACCTGACCGTCGTTCCGCTTCACCCGCGGCCCGGAAATCCGCGGCTCTGACTTCCGCGGACGTTCGGCCTTCTCAGGCTTTGGCGCAGGCACCGGCGCGTCCGGCAGCACACCGAGCAGGTTCCCGGAGACCTCCGGGATGTGAAGCCATGCCTGTTTGCTGAACGCCTTACCGTCAACCGTCGCGGTGACCGGAAGACAGCGGTCGGGATGCAATCCGGCGTACCCGGCGACGATGACATCCTCGAACACCCGGTCGGAGAAGATGCAGGCTACGAACGTCACGCGCGGGCTGGCCGCAGCGAGAACGGCCTTCACCGGCGCGGAATCGAGCAAGCGATGGGTCTCGTTTCGGGAGGCCCCATTGCCGGTCCAGTGGGGATTCTCCGGATCGGCCGGCAGCGGACCTACATGCAGGCTGACCCGCAGCTGAAGGTACGCCCGGGCCTGACGGTTGCGTTCGGCGAGGCGTTCCTGGAGCAGGCGCGGGAACGGGTCCACCAGGTAGGGCAGGACGTTCGTCGGGAGTCCGACGGCGAAGCCGTCCCCGGTCGGGCCGAGGAACGCCGGCTGGTCCCATTCGGCCCGCAGTCCGGCACCAACCAGGGCGTCGCCCACAAGGTCGAGCAGGTTCTTGCTGATCGCCTCCTGGACGCTGCTCGGTTCGGCGGTGAAGCCCTTGGCATCCACCGCCAGAATCGCCCGATACGGCGGCAGATCGATCGAACGTGCGAACGGATTGTGCTCCATGAAGAGACCTTTCTTGACGAAGGACCCCCTCAGAGTCGGCCGAGATCGCGCCCCGCTCTGCCCAGTGCTGGGCGGACGCCCTGTGGCCAAACGCTCAACGCCGACGGGTCGACGACGGTGACCACCCGCCGTCCAGTGGCGACGATCCCGGCGTCACGCAGGGCGGTTAACTCAGCGACGACCGCGTTACGCGAGACACCGACCAGCTCGGCGAGTTCCACCTGAGACAGTCGGATTCCGGGCCGCCCATCGGAGTGCCTGCTCTCGCGGTCAAGGTGGATCAGCGCCCGCACAAGCCGCTCCCGCACCGGCAGCACGGCCAGCGCCACGCGCTGCGCGTCCGAGGTACGCAACCGGCTCACCGTGTAGGCAGCGAAACCTGCGGCGAATGCGGGTCGGGTCAGGAAACGCCGAAACTGCGGACCGGTCAGCAGCCGGGTAATTGTGGTGGTGAGGGCCGTGACCGTGGCAGAGCGGGGTTCCAGGTCAACGGCGGCAAGATCACCAACAACATCACCAGCAGACCGCAGCGTCAACAGCGCACGGCTGCCATCGCTCTCCGAGCGCACCACCTTGACGCAGCCGGCCAGGACCACATGCACGTGCTGGGTTGCGTCTCCCTGGCGCAGCAGCACGGCGCGGGGTTCGAAGCGTACGGGGATTCCGGTGTCCTGTACCCGGTGCCACTCGTCCTCCGGAAGATGAGCGACGAGTCCGGATTCACCGCGGTCACGCATGCACAGAATGTATCGCCTAAGGCCGCAACGAGTAGTGGGGACGGTGCCGTTGCCAGGCTTGGCCCGGCGCCGTGCCCCGAAGCCGGCCGAGTGCCCGATGTCGTAGGCGGCCGCGACGCAGCCCTGTCGTTGGTTCGTTGACGTCGCCCAAGGGCCATCCATGGGCCGCGACTTGGCGCGGAGCGACCGGAGTGGGGCTGAGCGGGATTGGCGGTGGAGACTCGGCTACCTCCCAGTGCAGCGGCAGCCCTCAGCTACGGCCCGTCCGCCGACGGGAGCAGTCACCAGATGGTACAAGCATCGCGACCACGTGACGCGACACCCCGACATGCCTCAGCACCGTCCGGGACCCGACGGCGCGGCGATCCTCGACCAGGTACGCGCCTGCCTCACCAAGTACGTGATCCTCCCCAGCCCTGAAGCGGTCGACGCCGTCGCGCTGTGGATCGCCGCGACCCACGCCCAAGCCGCCTGGGCACACGCGCCCCGACTCGTCATTCGGGCACCGGAGAAGCGGTGCGGGAAGTCGCGTCTTCTCGACGTGGTCGAGGGCACCTGCCACGACCCGCTCATCACCGTCAACGCCAGCCCCGCCGCCGTCTACCGGGCCATCGGCACCGGCCAACCCCCACCCTGCTCGTGGACGAAGCCGACACCCTGTTCGGCGGGAAGAGCGCCGACACCAACGAGGACCTACGCGGGCTACTCAACGCCGGTCACCAGCGCAACCGGCCCGCGATCCGGTGGGACAACAACACCCAAAGCCTGGATAAGATCCCCACCTTCGCCATGGCCGCCCTCGCCGGCATCGGCGCGATGCCCGACACCATCGAAGACCGCGCCGTCGTCATCCGTATGCGCCGCCGCGCCCCCGGCGAGCAGGTCGCCCCCTACCGGCACCGCCGCGACGGCCCCGCCCTGCGCGCCGTCGCGCAACGCCTGGCCGGATGGCTTCGAGCCAACCTCACCCTGCTCGAAGCCGCGGAACCGCCCATGCCGGTAGAGGACCGGGCCGCCGACACCTGGGAACCCCTCGTGGCCGTCGCCGACCTCGCCGGGGGCACCTGGCCGACACGCGCCCGCCAGGCCCTCACCGTCCTGACCGCCGAAGCCGACGACGCCGGCAACGTCTCCCAACGCGTCCGGCTCCTCGCCGACATCCGCACCGCGTTCGCCACCCTCGGCAACCCGCCCGCCGCACCCACCGCCGACCTACTCGCCGCCCTCAACGGCGACCCCGAAGCACCCTGGGCCGAGAGCGGCCCCAACGGACTGACCGGCAAAAGGCTCGGCGACCTGCTCCGCGAGCTCGGCGTCAAGTCGGAGACGATCCGCTTCCCCGTCGGGCAGGCCAAGGGCTACAACCGGACCGCGTTCGCCGACGCGCGCCAGCGCTACTGCCCCGCACCCGAGAACCCTTCCACGGGGGTATCGGTACCACCCGTACCAACCTCGATTCCGCAGGTCATCCCCGGTACGGGTCACGTGCCTGTTACGGATCGATCCGTACCACGACGCACCCTCACCACCGCCCCCGGTACGCGTTAACCCGTACCGCGATTCAACCCGTACCAACCCTGACCAGGGAAAACGACCCTGGTACGCGTGGTACGCGTACCCCGGCCACCCGGAACAGCCCCAACCGGCCGCCAAGGGAACGCCGCTCCCTCAGAACGGCCCACTGAGAAGCCCTGAGCCGCACCGGGCCCCACCCGCCCACCGGGCGACACCGGATCGCGGCCCCACGACGCTCCCAGCGGGTCGTTCTGCGCCCATCTGCGCTAATACCTCCCGCTTCCCCTCCGCAACACCAGCCGCCGACCGAAAGGCACCACCGTGCGACTCGTGACGCAGAACGCCTCACCAGAGATGCCCGCCGCGCCAGAGGTAGACGACACCATCCGACTCTCGTCCAAGCCGTTCATGTCCACCGAGGAGCTTGCCGAGCTGCTCGACGTCGACCCGTCGACCATCCGGCGGTGGCGCACCGTGCCACCCTTGCAGGGCCCGCCGTTCATCCAGATCTCCGACCGCGTCGTGAAGTACGTGACGGCCGACGTCGAGCGGTGGCTTTCCGCTCGCCGGGTCTACCCGAAGGCGGCTTGATGGCACCCCCACAGCAACCACCGATCGGCGTGCAACTCGCCACCGATGTGGAGTTCCGCGCCGGCCGTGACCGGCCCTACCGGGCGCGCGTCCGGTGGATCGACCCGTCGACCAAGCGCCGGTTGTCCAAGTCCACGTCGGTAGCCACGCCCGAAGAGGCCAAAGCGTGGATCGATGAAATGGTCAGCACAGCACGGGGTGGCGTCGACCCGCTCGCCGCAACAAAGCGACTGGCCGAGTACGGCGAAAGCGTGATGACGCTGGCACTCCGAGGATTGGAACGCAAGACCCTCGACCCGTACCTCGCCGGATGGCGAAAGCGGGTCGTGCCCGCTCTCGGACACATCCCGGTCCGAATGATCACCAACGGCGCGGTAGACCGGGCCGTGCACGGATGGATTGCCGACGAGTGCAGTCGATCCACGGTCAAGAACAGCCTCGCCGTGCTGGTCCGGGTCATGCAACAGGCCGTACGCGACGGAATCATCTCGCGAAATCCCGCCCAGGTCACCGGATGGCAGCGCGAGTACCAACGGGCAGAAGACGAGTTGGACGACCCGCGCACGCTGGCGCTGCCTCACTGGGAAGCGCTGACAGGGCTTGCCGCCGCGCTGGTCGAGCGATCCGCGAACGGCTTTCCCGGTTGGGGTGACGTCACGATCTTCGCCGCCTGCACGGCAGCGCGGATCGGCGAGGTGTCCGGCGTCCGGGCCGAGGACATCAACCGGGAAACGTGGATGTGGACGGTACGCCGACAGACCACACCAGGACCCGGTGGCCTGATCGACAAGGGCACCAAGGGAAAGCGCGCGCCCGCGTGGTCCCGCTGATCGAAGAGGTGCGGCCGATCGTGGCCCGCCGCCTGGACTCGGTCGCCGAGCCGCATTCTCGGCTGTTCACCGGGCCGCGAGGTGGACGGATCAGCACTGCCGTACTGCGCGACGCGACGCACTGGGATGAGGTGGTCACGAAGCTGGGCTACGAACACCTACGCCGGCACGACCTGCGCCACACCGGCCTGACCTGGATGGCCGACGCCGGGGTGCCGGTGCACGTGCTCCGCAAGATTGCCGGCCACGGGTCGCTGACCACGACGCAGCGGTACTTGCACCCCGACCGGCAGTCGATCACCGACGCGGGAACGGCGCTCAGCGCGCACTTGAAGGCACGCAGGTCCCCAAATGGTCCCCAGCTACGCGCCGTCTAGATCAGCAATCCCCTACCGGGACGAGATGAATTAGAACCCGTTGACCAGGGCATATGCCTTGGTCAACGGGTTCCTTAGCAAGTGTCGGGACGGCCGGATTCGAACCGACGACCCCTTGACCCCCAGTCAAGTGCGCTACCAAGCTGCGCCACGTCCCGATGCTCCCGCGAGGCACCTGCTTCCTGCGACAGCCGGTACAGCTTAACGCACGATCTTCCGCGCGCACGCATCGGCCCCGTCCCGATCGTCGGCCCACATCCGCTATGGCCTCCTAGGAGGATAGGGGGGATCTGTCTGGGAGGGCGGTGGACGAGCTGGGCTTCGTGAGCATCCACGGACGCGGCCAGATTGACCGGGCAGGCATCCAGCCTGGGCATGGGTCCGCGCCCGCCGCTGCGCCCCCGCCTTGCCTGCCGCCAGCGCCCTACCACCGCCGCCCGCCGCGCCTCTGCCGCCTGCCGCCGGCGCGGCCTCCTGAAGGTGGACAGTTGCTGTTCGTCAGCGACAACAACTGTCCAAGATCACAGCGGTAGAGGCTCGCCGGTCACCGGCGCGGGGCGGGGCGGGGTGTTGGGCCGGGCGCGGCATGCCCCGACGCCGTGGAGAACAGGACCGCGAGCCCGGTTCCGGGCGGAGACGGGCAGACCGGGAACCCGACCCCCGAACAGACACAGGCAGGACCGCGAACCCGACCCCCGAACAGACACAGGCAGCCCGGATGAAGGCGTAGGGGCACGCCAAGTCGGGCGAGGACGTGGCGGCGGCAAGCCCGGCCCCGCCAGGCGGGACCGGGCGGCAAGCGGGTCAGGGCCCGAGGCCAGGAAGACAGGCCCGAGGCCAGGAAGACAGGCCCGAGGCCAGGAAGACAGGGCCCGAGGGGCAGGAGGCGGCGGGGCGTCAGCCGTGCGCCTTGCCCCGGCCGCCCGGGCCGAGCTTCTTGCGCGGGCGTACCGAAATCTCCACCGGGCTGCCCTCGAAGCCGAACTCCTCGCGGAGCTTGCGCTCGACGAAGCGCTGGTAGCCGGCGTCCAGCGGCGCGGTGGTGAAGAGCACGAACCGCGGCGGGGCGACCCCCGCCTGGGTGGCGAAGAGGATCTTCGGCGCCCGGCCGCCGCGCACCGGGTGCGGGGTGGCCTGCACCAGGGCCGTCAGCCAGGAGTTGAGCTGCGCCGTGGGCACCCGGGTCTCCCAGCTCGCCAGGGCCTTGCGCAGGGACGGGGCGAGCTTGTCGACCGCCCGGCCGGTCTTGGCCGACAGGTTGATCCGCAGCGCCCAGGGGATGCGGCGCAGCTCGCGCTCGATCTCCTTGTCCAGGTAGTACCGGCGGTCGGCGTCGACCAGGTCCCACTTGTTGAAGGCGATGACCAGAGCGCGGCCCGCCTCGGTGACCATGGACAGGATCCGCTGGTCCTGCTCGCTGATCGGCTCGCTGGAGTCGAGCAGCACCACGGCCACCTCGGCGGCCTCGATCGCCGAGGCCGTGCGCAGGCTGGCGTAGTACTCGGTGCCGCTGGCCTTGCCGACCCGCTTGCGCAGCCCGGCGGTGTCGACCAGCTGCCAGGTCTCCCCGCCGATCTCGACGAGGCTGTCCACCGGGTCGACGGTGGTGCCGGCGACCGAGTCGACGACCGCCCGTTCCTCGCCGGAGAACCGGTTGAGCAGGCTGGACTTGCCGACGTTGGGCCGGCCGACGAGGGCCACCCGGCGCGGGCCGCGCGGGCGGTTCTCCACGATCGCCGGGGCCTCGGGCAGGGCCTGGAGGATCCTGTCGAGCAGGTCGCCGGAGCCCCGGCCGTGCAGCGCCGATACCGGGTGCGGCTCACCGAGGCCGAGCGACCACAGCGACGTCGACTCCATCTCGATGGTGGTGTTGTCGGCCTTGTTGGCCACCAGGATGACCGGCTTCGCGCTGCGCCGCAGCATCTTGACGGCGGCCTCGTCCACGTCGGTGGAGCCGACCATGGCGTCGACCACGAACAGCACCACGTCGGCGGTGGCGACGGCGATCTCGGCCTGCGCGGCGATCGCCGCGGCCCGGTCCTTCGCGTCCGGCTCCCAGCCGCCCGTGTCGACGACCGTGAAGGCCCGGCCGGACCACTGCGCGTCGTAGGGGACCCGGTCCCGGGTCACGCCGGGGATGTCCTCGACGACCGCCTGCCGCCGACCAATGATGCGGTTGACCAGGGTGGACTTGCCGACGTTGGGACGGCCGACGACGGCCACCACCGGCACCGGCCCGGTCGGCTCCTCGGTGTCGGCGTCCGGCTCGCGCAGCTCCACCCAGCCCTCGTCTGTGGTCACGCCACGCCCCGATCGGTCAGCAGCGCGCGCAGCCGGTCGACGACCTCGTCGATGCCCAGCTCCGTGGTGTCCAGCACCACCGCGTCGGCGGCCTGCTGCAACGGGTCGGCCTTGCGGGTCGAGTCGAGCCGGTCGCGGCGGGCCAGGTCGGCGGCGGTGGCGGCCACGTCGGTGGCGTCCTCCGCGCTGCGCCGCTGGGCGCGCGCGGCCTCGGAGGCGGTCAGATAGACCTTCAGGTCCGCGTCGGGGGCGACGACCGAACCGATGTCCCGGCCCTCGACGACGATCCGGCCGGCCTTCGCGATCATCTCCCGCTGCCGGGCCACCAGCAGGGCCCGCACCGACGGTACGGCGGCCACGGCGGAAACCGCGCCGGTGACCTCGGGGCCCCGGATCTCGGCGTCGACGGTCACGCCGTCGGCGGTCACGGCGTACCCCTGGGGGTCGGTGCCGATGCGCAGGTCGACCTCGGCGGCGACCTTGCCCACCGACTCGGCGTCGGTCAGGTCGACCCCGGAGCGCAGCACGGCCCAGGTGATCGCCCGGTACATCGCCCCGGTGTCCAGGTAGCGGGCCCCGAGGCCCGCGGCGAGCCGCCGGGAGACGGTGGACTTACCCGAACCGGACGGCCCGTCCACAGCGACCACGCAGCGCCCGGCCCGTACGTTTTCCTCCACCGTGATCCTCCTCAGCCCGTGCCTCGCGGGGCCCGGCGGCCCGTCGCGAGCGGTGTGTCGTCGTCGTCAATCATGCCCGCGGCCCGTCGAGGGGCCACGCGCGACGCCGTCGGTGGCGACCCACGCCACCGTGCGTCCCGTCCGGGACGTCACGGAAGCCTACCTGTTGGGGTACCCCGTCCTACGGGTCAGTCACCCACCGCCTTGAACAGGGCGGCGACCTCGGCGTTGGTGAGCCGCCGGGTGCGGCCGGCGCGCAGGTCGCCGAGGCGGATGGGCCCGATCGAGGTACGCACGAGGCGCGACACCGGGTGCCCGACCTCGGCGAGCAGGCGTCGGACGATGTGTTTGCGCCCCTCGTGCAGGGTCAGCTCCACCTGGGCGGTCTTGCCCAGGGTGTCCACCACCTTGAAGGAGTCGACGGTGACGGGGCCGTCCTCCAGCTCGACGCCGGCGGCCAGCCGCTTGCCGAGGTTGCGCGGGATCGGCCCGGCCACCTCGCACAGGTACGTCTTCGGCACCCCGTACGACGGGTGGGTGAGCCGGTGGGCGAGGTTGCCGTCGTTGGTGAGCAGCAGCAGGCCCTCGCTGTCGGCGTCGAGCCGCCCGACGTGGTAGACCCGCTGCTCCACCCGGTGGCCGACGAAGTCGGACAGGGCGGTGCGGCCCTTCTCGTCCGCCATGGTGGAGACGACGCCGCGCGGCTTGTTCAGGGCCAGGTAGACCAGCCGGGTGTCGGCCTGGAGGCGTTCGCCGTCGACGAAGATGACGTCGCGGGTCGGGTCGGCCCGGTCGCCGAGCTGGGCCACCTTCCCGTTCACCGTGACCCGGCGGCGGAAGATCAGGTCTTCGCAGGCGCGGCGGGATCCCACGCCGGCGGCGGCCAGCACCTTCTGGAGGCGTTCGGCCCCCTCGAAGACGGGCGCGTCGGTCTTGGGGGCACGGTCATCGCGTCGCATCGGCAAGCTCTTCTACGTCGTCGGGGAGGAACGGGGCGAGCGGGGGCAACTCGTCGACCGAGTTCAGCCCCAGCTTCTCCAGGAACATCGTGGTGGTGCGGTAGAGGAAGGCGCCGCTGTCCGGTTCGGCGCCGCACTCCTCGACCAGCCCGCGGGAGACCAGCGTACGGAGCACCCCGTCGCAGTTGACACCCCGGATGGCCGAGATGCGTGACCGGGTCACCGGCTGCCGGTACGCGACCACGGCGAGGGTTTCCAGCGCCGCCTGGGTCAGCCGGATCGACTGCCCGTCCAGCACGAACCGCTCGACGTACGTGGCGTATTCCGGGCGGGTGTAGAGCCGCCAGCCTCCTGCGGCCCGGCGCAGCTCGAAGCCGTGCCCGGCGGCGGTGTAGCCGGCGGCGATGTCGTCGAGCAGCGGGCCGATGCGCTCCGGGGGCTGTTCGAGGACCTGGGCCAGGGTCAGCTCGCTGACGGGCTCGTCCACGACCAGCAGGATGGCCTCCAGCGCCCCGCGCAGCTCCGCGTCGTCGAGTTCGGGTGCCGTCGGGGGCGCGGGAGCGCTCCGCCGCCGCGGGGCCCGCTGCTTCCGCTCCCCTGCCAAGGAGATCGTGGAAGAATCCGGCCCCTCCGCGGGCCGTTCGCTTCCAAGATCTTCCCGGGCGGCCGGCGGCGGGGCGTCCGGCGGCGGGGCGGGGGGGTCCGGTGGGGCGGGGGGACGGGGGCGGTTCCAGGGCGGGACCCAGGCGGCGGCCTGGTCGGCCAGGGAGTCCGGGCGCTCCTCGTCACTCATCACGCTGCTCCTCGCCGTCCAGTCTCCCGCCGTCTTCGCCACTATCACCCGCGCTCCCGCCGGTGCCGTCCGGCTCGGGCGGGGCGCCTGCGTACTCGTCGACGTGCAGCTCGGCGCCGCCGTCGGCGGGGCCGGTCCAGCGAACGGTCAACTCCTCCAGGGCCTGCTCCTGCACGAAGGACACGTGGCCCTCCCGGTACAGCTCCAGCAGCGCCAGGAACCGGGCCACCACCTCCAGGGTGGCCTCGCAGTCTGCGCAGAGCAGGGAGAACGTGGCGACGCCGGCCCGACGCAGCCGCTCGGCGATGATCGCGGCGTGCTCCCGGACGCTGACCCGGACCAGGTGCACGTGCGCGATGGACACCTCGGGCACCGGCTTCGGCGTCATCGCCCTGACCGCCAGCTTGAGCAGCCGCTCGGGGCCGATGCCGAGCACCAGGTCGGGCAGCGCCTCGGCGTAGCGGGCCTCCAGGGTGACCGCTCGGGGGTAGCGCCGGCCTCCGACCGCCTCCAGCTCGGCGATGTGCGCCGCCGCCTCCTTGAACGCCTTGTATTGCAGCAGCCGGGCGAAGAGCAGGTCCCGCGCCTCCAGCAGCGCCAGGTCCTCCTCGTCCTCGACCTCGGCGGCGGGCAGCAGGCGGGCCGCCTTCAGGTCCAGCAGGGTGGCGGCGACCAGCAGGAACTCGCTGGTCTCGTCCAGGTCCCACTGGTCGCCCATGGCCCGCAGGTAGGCGATGAACTCGTCGGTGACCCGGTGCAGGGCGACCTCGGTGACGTCCAGCTTGTGCTTGCTGATGAGCTGGAGCAGCAGGTCGAAGGGGCCGGTGAAGTTGTCCAGCCGGACGGTGAACCCGGCGGTCTCCCCGCCCGCGCCGGCACCGGCCACACCGCCCTCGCCGGCCACACCGCCCGCGCCGTCGCCGGCCGCGCCGGCACCGGTCACGCCGCCCTCGCCGGCCACACCGCCCGCGCCGGTCGCCGGGGTCGGCGGCGCGGTGGGCGGGTCCAGGGGCGGCGCGGTCACCGGACGACCGTAGTCCACGCCCCGGGCGGCGCGACGACAAGGCCACCCCGGCGGCGCGCGACCGCCGATCGCTGGTGCGCCCCCGGGCGGGGACGGGCGCGCCGACGACGGGTCACCCGGCCTACCGCTCCGCCTGCGCGGCGATCACCTCGCGGGCGAGCTGCCGGTAGTTGCGGGCGCCCGACGAGGCCGGGTCGAGGGTGGTGATGGGCGCGCCGGCCACGGTGGACTCGGGGAACTTGACGGTCTTGGTGATCACCGTCTGGTAGACCTTGTCGCCGAACGCCTCGACCACCCGCTGGAGCACCTGCCGGCAGTGGGTGGTGCGGCTGTCGTACATGGTGGCGAGAATGCCCTCCAGCTCCAGGTCGAAGTTGAGCCGCTCGCGCACCTTGTCGATCGTGTCCAGCAGCAGGGCCACGCCCCGCAGGCTGAAGAACTCGCACTCCAGGGGGATGAGCACGCCGTGCGCGACGGTCAGCGCGTTGATCGCCAGCAGGCCGAGGGAGGGCTGGCAGTCGATGAGGATGTAGTCGTATTCCTTGCGGATCGACCTGAGCACCCGGGCCAGCGCCATCTCGCGGGCGACCTCGTTGACGAGCTGTATCTCGGCGGCGGAGAGGTCGATGTTGGCCGGCAGCAGGTGCAGCCCGGCCACGTCCGTCTTGATCAGGACGTCCTCGGCGGTGACGTCGTCCTGCATGAGCAGGTTGTAGACCGACAGGTCGAGGTTGTGCGGGTTGACGCCGAGGCCCACGGAGAGGGCGCCCTGCGGGTCGAAGTCGACAAGCAGCACCTTGCGGCCGTATTCCGCGAGCGCGGCGCCCAGGTTGATCGTGGTGGTGGTCTTGCCGACGCCGCCCTTCTGGTTGGCCATGGCGATGATCCGGGCCGGCCCGTGCCGGTCGGTGGGCATCGGCTCGGGGATCGGCTTGCGCATCGTGTAGGCCGCCGGGTCCGCCGGCCCGAGGTCCGCGCCGAGCGTGGCCTGCTGCTCGCGGAGCTCCGTCGTCCAGGTCTCGGCACGGTCACCGTTGCCAGCCATGTCCTCGTTGCCCCCTCCCGACGACCACCTGGCGTCGGAGCCGTCCGACGTCCCTCGCGGCGCCGCTGCGCACCCCGGTCCTGTCGCCCCGCAAGGTCCGCGCCATGCCGACTGTACGCCACCGGTCAGCAGGGCGTTCGGCACCGGTACGGCGTGTCGGCCCCGACCGGCCGGTCCCGGCGGGCGGGCCGGCTCGGCGCGTCCCGCGGTCAGCCGCGGGCGCGCGGGTGGGCGGTGGCGTACACCTCGCGCAGCCGCTCCACGGTGACCAGCGTGTAGACCTGGGTGGTGGTCACCGAGGCGTGGCCGAGCAGTTCCTGCACGACCCGCACGTCGGCCCCGCCGTCGAGCAGGTGGGTGGCGTACGAGTGGCGCAGGGTGTGCGGGGAGACCGCGTTCGCCCCGTCCACCGGCAGCCCGGCGCGCTCGGCGGCCCGCCGCAGGATCGTCCAGGCCCCCTGCCGGGTCAGCGCGCCCCCGCGCGCGTTGACGAAGACCGCCGGGGTGCCCCGGCCGGCGGCCACCAGGGCGGGTCGGCCGCGCACCAGCCAGGCGCGCAGCGCCTCGACGGCGTACCCGCCGACCGGCACGAGGCGGCTCCGGCCGCCCTTGCCGCGCAGCAGCACCGCCGCCTCGCCGCTGTCGAGGCCGTCGAGGTCGTCGATGGCCGCGCCGACGGCCTCGGAGATCCGCGCGCCGGTGCCGTACAGGAACTCCAGCAGCGCCCGGTCGCGCAGGGCGAGGGGCGCGCCGTCGCCGGTGGCGGTCACCGGGCCGGCGGTCTCCAGCAGCCGCACCACCGCGTCGACGGCGAGCGCGCGGGGCAGCCGGCGCGGCGGGGCGGGCGGGCGGACGTCGCGGCTCGGGTCGACGCCGGCCAGCCCCTCGCGCAGGGCGAAACGGTGCAGCCCGCGCACCGCCGACGCGGCCCGGGCGGCGGAGGAGACCGCCAGCGGCGGGTGGCCGGCGTCGCCGGCGCGCAGCCGGGCCAGGTGCGCCTCGACGACGCCCGCGCCGACGGCGGCGAGGTCGGCGATCCCGGCGGCGGCGAGGGTGGCCAGGTAGCGGTCCAGGTCCCGGCGGTACGAGGCGAGGGTGTTCGCGGACAGGCCACGCTCGACGGTGAGGTGGTCGAGGTAACCGCGCAGGGCGCGGCGCAGGGCCGGCGAGGGTTCCGCGCCGGCCCCGTCCGGTGCCCCGGCCCCGTCCGGTGTCCCGGTGTGCGGCTGCCCGCTCAGGCCAGCACCTCGGCCAGCGGCCGGGTCGGCATGCCGTGCGCCTCGGCGACCGGCCCGTAGACGACCTGCCCGTCGTGGGTGTTCAGGCCCAGCGCCAGGGCCGGGTCGCGGCGCAGCGCCTCGCGCCAGCCGTGGTTGGCCAGCTCCAGGGCGTACGGCAGGGTCACGTTGGTGAGCGCGTAGGTGCTGGTGTGCGGCACCGCGCCGGGCATGTTCGCCACGCAGTAGAAGATCGAGTTGTGCACCTGGTAGGTCGGCTCGGCGTGCGTGGTGGGCCGGGAGTCCTCGAAGCAGCCGCCCTGGTCGATGGAGATGTCGACGAGCACGCTGCCCGGCTTCATCCGGGAGACCAGCTCGTTGGAGATCAGCGTGGGCGCCTTCGCCCCGGGGACGAGGACCGCGCCGATGACCAGGTCCGCGTCGAGCACGGCCCGCTCGATCTCGTACGCGTTGGAGGCGACGGTCTGCAGGTGGCCGCGGTAGATGGCGTCGGCCTGGCGCAGCCGGGCCACGTTCTTGTCCAGCAGCAGCACTTCGGCCTGCAGGCCGAGCGCGATCGCGGCGGCGTTCATGCCGGACACGCCCGCGCCGATGACCACGGTCTTCGCCGCGTACACGCCGGAGACGCCGCCCATCAGGATGCCGCGCCCGCCGCCCTGCCGCTGCAGGTGGTACGCGCCGACCTGCGGGGCGAGCCGGCCGGCCACCTCGGACATCGGGGCGAGCAGCGGCAGCGACCGGTCGGGCAGCTCCACGGTCTCGTACGCGATGCCGGTGACCCCCCGGTCGACCAGCGCGTCGGTGCACGCCCTGGACGCGGCCAGGTGCAGGTAGGTGAAGAGCACCTGCCCGGCGCGCATGCGGTGGTATTCCTCGGCGACCGGCTCCTTGACCTTGAGCACCAGCTCGGCGGTGTCCCACACCTCGTCGGCGGTGGCCAGGATCTTCGCGCCGGCGGCGGCGAACTCCTCGTCGGTGATGCTCGACCCGACGCCGGCGCCGGACTCGACGAAGACCTGGTGGCCGCTGCGGGTGAACTCGTTGACGCCCGCCGGCGTGATGGCCACGCGGTATTCGTGGTTCTTGACCTCGCGAGGGATTCCGACCTTCACGATGCAGACACCTCTCTCCGGGGCCGTCCCGCCCCGACCGCCCGGCGCGCGGAGGCCCCGTTGCCGCCGCGGTCCACCGTCCCGCCGGCGGCAGTCTAGGCGGGCCGCCCGTTTCGCGGCGCCGACACTGTGCCATCCCGTTCCCGGGGGTGCTGACGATGTGTCAGGCGTCGATGGGGCCGGCGGTGGAGAGCGGATCAGCCGTTCCGCCAGTGTTCGCCTCCCATCGTCCCACCGGTGGGGTGCCGCTGCGGACAGGACGTGAGTCGATCACTATGGTTTCGCCCCATGACCACTCCTCACCAGCAGTACCCGCAGGGCGTCTCCGACAAGAGCAAGGTCGTCGCGGGTGTACTCGGCATCCTCCTCGGCGGCTTCGGCGTCGGGCGGTTCTACATGGGCGACACCAAGATCGGCGTGCTCCAGCTCGTGGTGACCCTGGTCACCTGCGGCTTCGGTGCCCTCTGGGGCACCATCGACGGCATCCTGATCCTGGTCAACGGCGGCGTCGACGGGCAGGGTCGCCCGCTGCGCGACTGATCTCCGCCTCGTCGCGAAGGGGCCGTGCGGTTCGCCGCACGGCCCCTTCGACGTCACTGTCCGCCGCCACCGGCGCGCGGGTCGCCGCCGGGCCGCGAGCCGACCCGGCTCAGCGGGGCAGCGGCGCGTCAGGGCGGCGCAGCGCCGACCAGCCGACGTCCCGGGCGCGGGCGGCGGCGAGCACTCCCGCCACGGCGGAGGCGTTGGTGATCTCCCCGGCCAGCACCATCCGCACGGCCTCGTCGAGGTCGACCCGGACGACCTGGAGGTCGGCCTCCTCCTCGCTGCGGTCGTGGCGCTGCCCGGCGGGCACGTCGGCGAGGTCACGGGCCAGGAAGACCCGGACGACCTCGTCGGAGAAGCCGGGCGAGCTGTGCAGGTCGACCAGCACGTCGATGGTGCCGGCGGTGAGGTCGGCCTCCTCGGCCAGTTCCCTGGCCGCCGCGGCGGCCAGGTCCTCGCCGGAGACGTCCATCAGCCCGGCGGGCAGCTCCCACAGGTGCCGGCCGACCGGGTGCCGGTACTGCCGGATGAGCACCACCTGACCGGCGTCGTCGAGGGCCACGACGGCGACCGCGCCGACGTGCCGGACGTAGTCGCGGGCGGCGCTGCCCCCGCCGGGCATGGTGACCTCGTCGGTGACCACGGAGAAGATCCGCCCGGCGTAGCGTTCCCGCCGGCCGGTCACCTCGTAGCGGTGCTCGACGGCGCTCACGACGCCGACGCCGTCTCGCGCCCGGCGGTCGCGCCGCCGTTGTGGCCGGCCCGGCCCGCCGCCTCCGCCGCCACGCCGACGGCGTCCAGGTCGACCGGGAGCTGGTCGGCCTCGGAGTAGGCGACGGCGGCCTTCACGAACGCCGCGAACAGCGGGTGCGGCCGGGTCGGGCGGCTCTTCAGCTCGGGGTGCGCCTGGGTGGCCACGAAGAACGGGTGCAGGTCGCGGTCCAGCTCGACGAACTCGACGAGCCGGCCGTCCGGGGAGGTGCCGGAGATGTGCAGCCCCGCCTTGGTGAGCTGGTCGCGGTAGGCGTTGTTCACCTCGTAGCGGTGCCGGTGCCGCTCGCTGACCTCGGTGACGCCGTACGCCTCGGCGACGATCGACCCCTCGGCCAGCTTCGCCGGGTACGCGCCCAGCCGCATGGTGCCGCCCAGGTCGCCCCGGCCGGCGACGATGTCCTCCTGGTCTGCCATGGTGGCGATGACCGGGTGCGTGGCCTCCTCGTCGAACTCCAGGGAGTTGGCCCCGTGCAGGCCCGCCAGGTGCCGGGCCACCTCGATGGTCATGCACTGCAGGCCGAGGCAGAGGCCGAGCAGCGGCACGCCGTTCTCCCGGGCGTACCGGGCGGTGCCGATCTTGCCCTCGATGCCGCGCACGCCGAAGCCGCCGGGGATGACGATGCCGTCCACGCCGGCCAGGGCCGCCGCCGCGCCGGCCGGGGTGACGCAGTCGTCGCTGGGCACCCAGCGCAGCTGCACCCGGGCCCGGTGGCCGAACCCGGCGGCCCGGATCGCCTCGCTGACCGACAGGTACGCGTCGGGCAGGTCGACGTACTTGCCGACCACCGCGACGGTGACGGTGTGCCGGGGCTGGTGGACCCGGTCGAGCAGGTCGTCCCAGCTGGCCCAGTCCACGTCCCGGAAGGACAGGCCGAGCCGGCGCACCACGTACGCGTCGAGACCCTCGCGGTGCAGCACCTTCGGGATGTCGTAGATGCTCGGCGCGTCCGGGGCGGCGACGACCGCCTCGGTGTCGACGTCGCAGTAGAGCGACAGCTTGACCTTGACCTTCTCCGGGATCTCCCGGTCGCAGCGCAGCACCAGCGCGTCGGGCTGGATGCCGATGCTGCGCAGCTGCGCCACCGAGTGCTGGGTGGGCTTGGTCTTCAGCTCGCCCGACGGGGCCAGGTAGGGCACCAGGGAGACGTGCAGGTAGAAGCAGTTGTCCCGGCCCAGGTCGTGGCGGACCTGGCGGATCGCCTCCAGGAACGGCAACGACTCGATGTCGCCGACGGTGCCGCCGACCTCGGTGATCACCACGTCCGGGATCTGGCCCTCGGCGTCCGGGTCGGCCATGCCGAGGATGCGGGCCTTGATCTCGTTGGTGATGTGCGGGATCACCTGGACGGTGTCGCCCAGGTATTCGCCGCGCCGCTCCTTGGCGATCACGTCCGAGTAGATCTGGCCGGTGGTGACGTTCGCCTTGCCGGACAGGTCCCGGTCGAGGAACCGCTCGTAGTGCCCGACGTCGAGGTCGGTCTCGGCGCCGTCCTCGGTGATGAAGACCTCGCCGTGCTGGAACGGGTTCATCGTCCCCGGGTCGACGTTGAGGTACGGGTCCAGCTTCTGCATCACCACGCGCAGCCCGCGGGCCGAGAGGAGGTTGCCGAGGCTGGAGGCGGTGAGGCCCTTACCCAACGAGGAGGCGACGCCCCCGGTGACGAAAATGTGCCTGGTCGTCCGTGCTGAAGGGGCCAAGGCCTGCTCCCGTGTCGTCCGTCGCGGTCGTGCAGACCGTCGTGCCGATCAGTGCCGAGCAGCCGGCCGTGCCGGCTGCGAGCCAAGTGATCACGCGATCCACGGGACTCCACGGTAACACCTCCCCGGGCCGGGTCCGCAGGCCGCACCCGAGGTCGGCCCGGCCGGCGGCGCGCCGGGTCAGGCCGTCGCGACCTCCGTCGATGCGCGGGCGGCCCGCCCGGTTGCCCCCTCCGGCGCGTCCCCGCCGCCGCCCGCGCCCGGGTCGGCGGGCGACGCGGGGTGCGGGTCGGCGGGCGGCGGAGCGGTGCCGTCGCCGGCCCGGATCCCGTCGCCGGCACCGGTCCCGCCGACCGCCCCGGGGCGGTCCGGGCCGCCCGGCGGGGCGACGCCGAGCCGGCCGTTGGCGGGGCCGCCGTCGCCCGGCTGGGTCCGGTCGGTGGAGTGGTCGAGCACGCGCAGCGCCGCGAGCGCCGCCATCGGCACCACCAGCGCGCCGGCGGCGCCGGCCACGTCGAGCGCAGAGCCGCCGAGCAGCCCGCCAAGGCCGGCGGCCACCCCCGTGCCCGCCATCGCGGCCCGCATCGCCGGGTAGATGCCGAACAGCCGCATCAGCCCGCCCCACGGCTGGAGCAGCGCGAACCAGACCAGCAGGGCGCCGGCCAGGGCCAGCACCGTGAGCGGGCTGTTGACCAGGGTCTCGAAGTTGGCCGTGCTGGACCGGTGGACGGTCAGCCCGCCGGTGCCGTCGCCGAGGGCGGCCAGGAAGCGGCCGAGGCTGCCCCGCTCGGTCGCCGGCCGGCGCAGGTCGACCACCGCGAAGCCGATCATCACCGCCAGCCCCGCCATGCCCGCCCAGACCAGCCGGCTGACCGTCAGCCAGCCGCCGGTGCTGATCGCGGCGGCCACGCACACCCCGGCCGTCAGCGCGATCGCGCCGATGGAGTCCGCGCCGAGGTAGGGGCTGCCGACCACCACCACGGCGGCCCCGCCGACGGCGACGACCACCATCGGCCGCCACCGGCGGTGGACCCGCTGGGCCAGCCAGCCGGCGCACAGCAGCGACCCGGCGACGAACACGCCGAGCCCGACCGTGCCCAGGCCGGAGAACCGGCCGCCCTCCAGGGCCGAGTAGCCGGCCACCCCGTTGAGCTGCAACCGGGCCCCGGTGAGCACGTCGGCGGCGACCACCAGGGTGGCCAGGCCGGCGACCGCGCCCAGCGGCCCGAGCGTCGCGTCGTGCCCGGGGGCGAACCGCACGGCGGCGGTCGCACCGACCAGCAGCAGCACGGTGGTCGCCGCGAACCACCAGCCGGCGTGGTCGCCGCGCCACCACGGCACCACGTCGGCGAGCAGCGCCGCCGGCACCGCGAGGGCAACGGCGATCAGCAGCAGCTCGACCGCGGCCACCACCCGCCGGGGCACCGGCGCCGGGCCGACGGGCCCGGCGTGCCGGCGGGCGCGGCGCAGCAGCGGCAGCACCGCCACGGCCAGCAGCACCTGCGCGCCGGCGAGCAGCGCGAAGAACCAGCCGGCGACCCGCCGCTGGGCGGCGGCCTCCCGGTCGGCGTCGGCCGGCGCGGCGATCGCGGTGGGCAGGTCCGCCGGGCGTCCGCCGGCGGAGAGGGCGGGTCGGCCGAGGAACAGCCGTTCCGGCATCGGCCGGCCCAGCGCGGCGAGCGCGGTCGGCGCCAGGTCGACCAGTTGCAGGTAGCCCTCCCGGCCGGTGGTCGGCGAGGTGAGCCAGCCCCGTTCCCAGCCCGGCCCGTCGGCGACGGCGACGTGCAGCCGCGACGGCAGGTCGGTGTCGGAGATCCCGGCGACCAGCACCAGGGAGCGCGGGGGCCGGCCGGCGAGGACCCGGGCCAGGTCGGCGTCGGCCCGGCGGGCCTGCTCGGCCCGGGCCGCCCGGTCGTCGCCGGTGACGGTGCCGAGGTCGACGACGCTCAGCACGCAGGAGCCGAGCAGCGGGGCCGGGTCGTCGGGCAGCGCCGCAGCGTACCGGTCGACCCGGCCGAACGGGCGGGCGGCGGCCACCGCCGCGCCGGGACCGACGGCGACGGAGCAGCGCACCGACTCCGCCAGCGCGCCGGGCACCGCGCCCCAGGGCAGGCGCTGCTGGTTGTGCTGCACGACGCTCTCCTGGTCGGGCAGGTTCGCGCCGATGCCGTCGGGCTGCTCGACCGTCACACCGGCCGGCGGGCACACGCCGCCGCCCCGGCTGCCGTTCCAGGCGGCGAAGTTGCCGGCGCCCAGGGTCAGCCAACCGTCGACGGGGCAGGTGGGCCGGTGGGCGGAGCGCACCGACAGGGAGCCGATCGAGCCCTGCTGGGCCATCCGCCACAGCGTCGGGGTGGTCTGCGGGTCGACGTCGTCCCAGCGCAGGCCGGCCACCCCGACGAGCACCACGAAGTCGGCGGTGCGCCGGGGCGCCTCGGTGGCCGGCCGGGCGGCGAGGGCGGTCACCCCCAGCACCACGACCAGCAGGGTCAGCAGGACCGGCGGCAGCCTGCGCAGCAGCACCGGTCTCAGGGCGCGCAGCATCACCGGCGTCCCGTCGACGGGGCGTCCGCGCCGGGGGCGGCCGGGCCGCTGGTGTCGCCGGCCAGCTCCGCGTAGAGCGCGGCCAACTGGGCGACGGTGTCCGCCTCGGTGGGCCACGTCGCTGCCCGCGCGGCGCCCCGCCGGCCCAGCTCGGCCCGCCGGTCGTCGTCGTCGAGCAGCGCGCGCACGGCCGCGTCGACCGCGTCGACATCACCCGGGGGCACCAGCACCGCGGCGTCGCCGACCAGCTCCGGCAGGCCGCCGACGTCTGTCGCCACCAGCGGTACGCCGGCCCGCAGCGCCTCCTGCGCGAACAGCTGGCGGGCCTCCCAGTCGCTGGTCACCACGGCCAGGTCCGCCCCGACGAGCAGGTCGGCAACGTCGGTGCGGTGCCCGAGCAGGGTGACCGGGGCCCGGGCGGCGGAGATCCGGGCGGCGAGGGGCAGGTACGCCGGGCCGCTGCCGGCGATCACCACGACCGGCGGCGGGGTCCGGCCGCGCCACCGGGCGGCGGCGTCGACCAGCACGTCGTACCGCTTCTGAGGGTGCAACCGGCCGACGGAGAGGATCAGCGGCTGGCCGGCGGCGACCGCGAACTCGGCGCGGACGGCGGCCCGGCGGCGACGCGGCGCGGGCAGCGCCGGCGCGGCGACCGGGGCGAGCCGGGCGTCGGCGGCGCCGAGGGCGGCGGCACGCTCGACCAGGTCGGCGCTGGCGCCGAGGGCGACCCGGGCCCCCCGGGCCACGACCCGTTCGGCGAGCCGGGACAGCCCGCCGCGCAACCCCCGGGCGAGCACCGCGTTGTGCCAGGTGACCACGAGCGGGGCCGCCGGCCGGGCCAGGACGGCGACGAGCCCGGCGCGCAGCCCGTGCGCGTGCACGACGGCGACCGGCTCGGCGGCCAGCGCGCGGCGCAGCGCGGCGACGGCCCGGGCGTCGGCGGGAGTCGGGCTGGCCGGGATCTCGACCGGCTGGAAGCGGGCCCCCGCGCCGGTGAAGTCGAACTGCTCCTCGGTGGCGGCGGGCCCGCAGACCAGCACCGTCGCGCCCGCCGCGGCGAGGCCCCGGGCGACGGAGCGGACGTGTTGGCCGACGCCGCCGGTGCTGGAGGCGAGCAGCAGCGCCACGGTGCCGCGCCCTCCGACGGCCGGTGTCGCGCCCGTCACCGCGACCACCCCCGGTCCACCGCCACCCCCGGTCGGCCGCCCGTCGTCCCGCTCACCCGGACACCGTCTCCTTCCCGTCGCCCCGTTCCGGACCGACCACGTCCCGCCGCCGTGGCCCGCCGGAGCGCCCGCCGCGCCGGAGCGCACCGGGCAACCGGCGGCCCACGGCGGCGAGCAGCGGCCACACGTCCCGCCGGTCGGCCAGGTACGCCACGGCGAGGAACACCACCCCGACCACGGTTGCAGACAGCATGCCCTGCACGAGGGCCGCGAGTGTCGTCGGGGTGCCGGCCCCGGCCCCGGCCAGGGCATGCGCGGTGGCCGCACCGGCGAGCGCGGCGAGCGCCCCGCCGAGCAGCCCCGCCGCCCCCGCGCGGGCCGCCCCGGCCAGCGCGGCGGAACCGGCCGCGCGGCGCGCCGCGACCACCAGCAGGACGCCGAGCAGCAGCATGCCGGCGGAGTTGGCCAGGGTCACCGCGAGCACCCGGTCGGCGCGAGGCAGCAGCGCGGCGAGGGGGACGACGGCCAGCGGCACGGCCAGCCAGCCGGCGGTGATGGCCACGGTGGCCGGCCGCGGCTCGCCCCGGGCGTAGAGGGCGCGGGAGAGCACCGCGAACAGCCCGTAGCCGAGCAGGCCGGGGGCGAAGCCGGCGATCGCGGCGGCCACCGGGGCCGGGTCGGCCGGGCGGAAGAACGCGGCCACCGGTGCGGCGGTGCCGGCGAGGGCCGCCGCGCCGAGGCAGCTGAACAGCAGCACCCCCCGCGTGGTCGTGGCGAGGGTGTCCCGGTACGCCCGTTCGTCGCCGGTCGCCGACGCCGCCGCCAGGGTCGGGTACGCGGCGACCGCGAGCGGCACCGCCAGCACCGCCCACGGCAGCAGGTACATCGTCTGGGCCAGGTTGAACGCCTGGACGGACCCGGTCGGGCCCCCGGAGGCGCTCTTGACGACCACGGCGAGGGCGATCTGCTGGGCGGCCACGGTGACCGCCCCGGCCGCCGCCAGCCCGCCGACCCGGGCGCGGGCGTCGGCGTCGAACGCGTACCCCGGGCGCAGCCGCAGGCCGAGCCGGCGCAGCGGGATCAGCAGCGACAGCGACAGCACGACCACGCCGAGGGTGGTGCCGCCGCTCAGGACCAGCTCCCCGCCCCGGCTCACCCCGGCGACCGTGGCCCCCCGCCCCTCGACGACGCCGAAGACCAGGTAGACCACGATCACGGTGAGGCTGGACAGCAGCGGGGCGATGACGGGCCAGGCGAAGCGGCGGTGTGCCTGGAGCACCCCGGTGAGCACGATGCCGACGCCGTAGAGCGGCAGCTGGGGGGCGAAGACCCGCAGCATGCGCGCCCCGGCGGCCAGCTCGGCCGGGCTGCGGCCGGAGCTGAGCGCCTCGACGATCGGCCCGGCCAGCAGCGCGACCAGCGCCGCGAGGGGCACCAGCAGGGTCAGCGTCCAGGTCAGCAGGGCGCCGGTGGTCGCGCCGACGGCCCGCCGGTCGCCCGCCGCGACCGCACCGGCCAGCAGCGGCACGACCAGGCTGGCCAGCGCCCCGCCGGCCACGATCTCGAAGATGATGTTCGGCGCGATGTTGGCGACCACGTACATGTCGCCGAGGTCGCTGAAGTCCAGCGTCCAGGTGAACACCAGCGTCCGGCCGAAGCCGGCGAGCCGGCTGACCACGGTGAGCACCGCGATGAGGGCGGCCGCCCCGGCCACCCGGCCGGCGCCGGCGAGGGGTGCCGGGGTCTTCACGTCAGCAGGTGGCCTTCCCGTCGGTCGTGGTGGCCCGCGCGTCGGCCGGTCGCCGCGTCGGCAGCGCCGGGCTCAAGGGGGCCGGGCGCACGTCAGTCGGTGCGCCGGCCCAGGGCGTCCAGCTCGCGCAGGCCCGGGGTGGCCTGGATGACCTGGGTGAAGCTGACCTTCTCGCTGGCGGCGGTGAGCCCGGCGAGCACGGCGAGCAGGCCGGCCCGGCCCAGCGGCCCGGTGCGGGCCGCGAGGGCCACCCCGAGCACCGCCCCGATCGCGTTGGCCCCGCCGTCGCCGACCATCACCTGCTCGTCGAGGTCGTCGGGGAGCAGGCCGGCGGCAGCGCCCACCGCCCCGGCGGCGATCCCGCCGTGCGGGCCCCCGGTCAGCGGCGCGCCGAGCAGCAACGCGGACTTCAGCGCCCGCCCGGGCCGCAGGTCCAGCAGGTTGAGCAGGTTGGCGGTGCCGGCGATGACCCCGGCGCCGAGGAGCACGTCGGCGGTGCGGCCCACCGCGCCGTGCCGCTGGCGGCGGGGGTGGGCGGCGACGGACCGGTCGGCGGCGAGCAGCGCCGACGCGGCCAGCCCCGCCGCGCCCACCCCGACGATCTTGACCAGCCCGGCGGTGACCCGGCCCTCGCGCAACGCGGCGAGGTGCCCGGCGAAGCCCTTGGCGGCCTTCTGCTCGGGCCGGGCCCCCACCACGTCGTCGTAGACCCCGACCGCTCCCCCGCCCACGCCGGCCACGAGCGCGGCGGCCCCGGCGGGGGCGCTGGACGCGCCGAACGCCCCGGCCGCGGCGGCGCCCGCGGCGAGCGCCGGCCCGGCGGCGAGGGTGACGGCGCGGCCCCGGAAGTTGGTGCGCTCCAGCGCCGGGGCGGCCGGCGAGGTGCGCACCTCGCGCAGCGCGTACCGGGCGGCGGCGGCGCCGGCACCGGCGATCAGCAGGCGGCCCAGCAGGCTCACGCGGTCACCCCGTTCGGTACGCCGCACGCGCGGCGGGAAGGATCGGACACCCGGGCACGTCGTTCGCTCACTGGGGCAGTCTAGGCAGCAGCGCGGACGCGTTGTCGCCCACGCCGTACTGGCCGGCCTTCTTCTCCACGAGCTGCTGCACCAGGGCGAGGGTGGTGACCAGCTGCCCCTGGGTGGTGTTGGCGTCGTCGACGGTGGAGATGGTCTGCGACAGCACCGGGTCGCCCCGGACGACCGCGACGACGTTGCCGCCGGCCGAGCCGTTGCCGGCCACCACGATCGCCCCCGTCCGGTCGAACTGCTCGGCGACCTTGACCACCGACTCGTCCTTCTTCGCGGAGTCCTTGTCCACGTACGGCTGGCCGCTGACCAGCACCACCGCCTCGGCGGGCCCGGTCACCTTCTCGTCGGTGGTCAGGTAACCGGCGTTGCTGTACGACGCCAGCACCGACCGGCGGTCTGCCTCGGTCACCGGGGTCGCGCCGGCGGCGCGGTCGAGCAGCACGCTGGCCAGCAGGGCGCTGGACGTCTCCACCCCATGCCCGTTGCCGGGCAGCCCCGAGGCGGGGGCGCTCGGCCGGGCGGCGGTCACGGCCAGCTCCATCAGGTTGTTGTTGTTGTCCGGGTTGATGAACTTGTCCTGCAGGTCGACCCGGCCGGTGAGCTGGGCGCCGCCGATTTGGAGCATCTTGAGCACGCCCTCGGTGTGCTCGCGCCCGCTGGGCAGCGTGAGCAGCAGCACGCGGCGACCGGTGAGCTTGCCCGGCAGGACGACCTGGGCGATCTCCGCGGCGAACTGCTCCTCCAGCTCGATCTCCTTCTGCATGTTGTTGACCGCCTGGCGCATCTGCTGGTTGTCCTTGCTCAGCCCGTTGACCCGCTCCTTGAGCGAGTCGGCGACCGGGCCGTTGAGGGCGGCCGTGCCGACGACCAGGCCGATGGCGAGCGCCAGGAAGACCGCGGTCAGGGACACCACGTGGTAGCGGAAGTTGATCACGCTTGCAGCCTCTTGATCGGTCGGGGAGCTAGAAGAGCTGGCCGAGCTGGAACACGAAATTGTTCCACCATTCGCTGACCACGCCCAGGTACGCCTTGCCGACGGTGGAGACCGCCACGGCCGAGGCCATCGCCGCCACCGCCGACAGGACCAGCAGCAGCAGCGAGGAGCCGGAGATGCTCTGCCGGTAGAGCCGGCTCACGCCCTTGGCGTCCACCAGCTTCCCGCCGACCTTGAGCCGGGTGAGGAACGTCGAAGCCATCCCGCCCCGGCCCTTGTCCAGGAACTCGACCAGGGTGGCGTGCGTGCCGACCGCCACCAGCAGCGAGGCCCCCTTCTCGTCGGCCAGCAGCATCGCCAGATCCTCGCTGGTGGCCGCCGCCGGGAAGGTGATCGCCTCGACGCCCAGCCCGGTGACCCGGGGCAGGCCCGGGGCCCGCCCGTCGGGGTAGGCGTGCACGATCACCTCGGCGCCGCAGCGCAGCACGTCGTCGGTCACCGAGTCCATGTCCCCGATGATCATGTCGGGGGTGTAGCCGGCCTCGACCAGCGCGTCCGCCCCGCCGTCCACGCCGATCAGCACCGGCTTGAACTCCCGGATGTACGGCCGCAGCACGTCCAGGTCGGCCTTGTAGTCGTAGCCGCGGACCACGATCAGGCAGTGCCGACCCTGGATCTGGGTCTGGATCTCCGGCACGCCGACGCCGTCGAGGAGCAGGTCACGCTCCTGCTTGAGGTAGTCCATCGTGTTGGCGGCGAACGCCTCCAACTGCACCGACAGCCCCTCGCGGGCGTCGGCCATCGCCTTCGCCACCGACTCGGCGTCCTGCAACGCGCCGTGCGCGACCGGCTCGCCGCCGACGAAAACCGTGTTGCCCTCGATCCGGACGGTGTCGCCCTCCCGGACCCGCTCGAAGATCCCCTCGCCCAGGTCGTCCAGGAGCGGGATGCCGGCGGTCACCAGCACCTCCGGGCCGAGGTTCGGGTACCGGCCGGAGACCGACGGCTTCGCGTTGAGGACGGCGGCGACACCGACCGCCACCAGCGAATCGGCCGCCACCCGGTCCAGGTCGACGTGGTCGATGACCGCGATGTCGCCCGGACGCAGCCGGCCGACCAGGCGCTTCGTCCGGCGGTCGAGGCGCGCGGTGCCGAGGAGTGTGTCCGGCTCGGTGTTACGGGTCCGGCGCAACGTGGGTAGACGCATCGTGACCATCCTGGCATGTGAGGCAGGCTTTTCTGTCGCGACATGCCTGAGCAGGGCCGCCTACCCAGGGAAACACACCGGAGCGCGCCACGGTGTGCGCGCGCTCACAATACCCGCCGTCACGGCCGCCTTTCGCGCGCCGCCACGGCCAACAGCTCCTCGGCGTGAGCGATACCCAGATCCGAATCCGGCAAACCCGCCAGCATCCGGGCCAGCTCCCGGGCCCGCTCGGTGTCCTCCACCACCCTCACCCCGCTGGTGGTCACCGCGCCACCCGTGTCCTTCGCCACCACCAGGTGCCGGTCGGCGAACGCCGCCACCTGCGGCAGGTGGGTGACCACCAGCACCTGGTGGCTGCGCGCCAGCCGGGCCAGCCGCCGGCCGATCTCCACCGCCGCCTGACCGCCCACGCCCGCGTCGACCTCGTCGAAGACCAGGGTCGGCGGGCCACCCGAGCCCGCGAACACCACCTCGATGGCGAGCATCACCCGGGACAGCTCGCCGCCGGACGCGCCCCGCTGCAACGGCAACGACGGGGCACCCGGATGCGCCAGCAGCCGCAGCTCCACCTCGTCGCCGCCGTCCGGGCCGACGCCCACCTCCACGCCGTTGACCGCCAGGCTCGGCTCCGACCTGCCCGCCGGCCGGGGCAGCACCGCCACCTCGATGCGGGCGTGCGGCATCGCCAACCCGGCCAGCTCGACCGTCACCTGCTCGGCGAACCGGGACGCCGCCTCCTGTCGGGACACCGACACCCGCCCGGCCAGCTCGGCCACCTCACCGGCCAGCCGGGCGGCCTCCCGGTCCAGCTCGTCCAACGCCTCGTCGGAAGTGTCCAGATCGGACAGCCGCTCCCGGGCCCGCTCCGCCCAGGCGACCACCCCGTCGACGTCGTCGGCGTACTTGCGGGTCAACGCCCGCAGCGCCGCCCGCCGCTCGTAGACGACCTGCAACCGGGCCGGATCCGCGTCCAGCGCCGCCAGATACGCCGACAGCTCCGCCGACACGTCCGCGACCAGCGTCGCCGCCTCCTCCAACCGGGCCGCCAGGTCACCCAGGGCCGGATCGGTGCCCGCCTGCGCCTCCAGGGTGCGCCGGGCCAGCCCCAGCAGCGCCGTGGCGTCCGGCGTCTCGTCGGTCGGCTCGGTGCCGCCCGCGACGCAGTGGTGCGCCGTCTGCGCCGCCGTGCGCAGCCCCTCCGCGTGCTCCAGGCGCTGCGCCTCGGCCCGCAACTCGTCGTCCTCGCCCGGCTGCGGATCCACCCGGCTGATCTCGTCGAGCCCCAGCCGGAGCAGGTCGGCCTCCTGATGGCGGGCCCGGGCGTTGCGCCGCCGGTCGGCCAGGTCGTCGACCACCGCCCGCCACCGGGCGTACGCCTCCCGCAGCGCGTCGAGCAGCTTCTCGTGCTCCGGGCCGGCGAACCGGTCCAGCGCCGCCCGCTGCTCGGCCGGCCGCAGCAGGCGCAACTGGTCGGATTGCCCGTGCACCGCCACCACCTGCTCGCCGACCTCGCCCAGCATCGCCACCGGCATGCCGCGCCCGCCCAGGTGCGCCCGCGAGCGACCCTCCACGGTGACCGTGCGGCTCAGCAACAGCGAACCGTCGTCGTCGGGCTCCCCACCGGCGTCGGTGACCCGGGCGTGCACGGCGGCGGCCACCCGGCCGCCGAGCCGCAGCCGCCCCTCGACCACCGCCCGACCCGGCTGGGCCCGCACCCGGCCCGCGTCGGCCCGGCCGCCGAAGAGCAGGCCGAGGCCGGTCACCACCATCGTCTTGCCCGCACCGGTCTCCCCGGTGATGACGTTCATCCCGCCGGCCAACGGCAGCGTGGTGTCCTCGATGACGCCCAGTCCGGTGATGCGCAGCTCTTCCAGCACAGCACCCGACAGTAGACGCGGGCCCCGACAGTTGACCAGCCGGCACGGCCGGGACGCGGCGACCGCCCGCCGACGGCCGGCCCGTCACTCCCGCGGGAACGCCCGCCGAGCAGCGGTCGACCAGCGCCGCCGGGCCGCCCCGGAGACGTCGCTCACCTGCGGTTGCCCCGCCAGCCGTGCACCGGCAACCCGAACTTCGCCACCAACCGGTCGGTGAACGACCGGGCCCGCAACCGCACCACCCGCACCGGCAGCGCGCCGCGCCGCACCGTCACCTGCGCCCCCGGCGGCAGGTCGTAGACGCGCCGGCCGTCGCAACACAGCACGGCGAGGGTGGTGAACGGGTCCACCGTGATCGAGAACGTCGACGTCGGCGCGGTCACCAACGGCCGGCTGAACAGCGCGTGCGCGCTGATCGGGACCAGCAGCAACGCCTCCACCTCCGGCCAGACCACCGGCCCGCCGCCGGAGAACGCGTACGCCGTCGAGCCCGTCGGGGTCGCGCAGACCACACCGTCGCAGCCGTACCGGGACAGCGGGCGGCCGTCCACGTCGACCAGCAACTCCAGCATCTGGGCCCGCTCGCCCTTCTCGACGCTGATCTCGTTGAGCGCCCAGGACTCGATCGTCGGGCCGCCGTCGAACTGGGCCGTCACGTCGAGGGTGAGCCGCTCGTCCACCGTGTAGTTGCGGTCCACCACGTCGCGCACCGCCACGTCCAGGTCGTCGATCTCCGCCTCGGCGAGGAAGCCGACCTTGCCCAGGTTGATGCCGAGCAGCGGCACCTTCGCCGGCCGGGCCAGCTCCGCGGCGCGCAGGAACGTGCCGTCCCCGCCCAGGGCGAAGACGATCTCGGCCCCCTCGGCGGCCTCCGGCCCCGTCACCGGCACCACGCCCGGCAGGTCCAGGTCGTCGGCCTCCTCGGCCACCACCCGCACCTCGAACCCCGCGGCGATCAGGTCCGCCGCGACCGCCCGGGCGTGCTCCGTGCTGCGACGCCGGCCGGTGTGCGTCACCAGCAGCGCGGTACGACTCAACGGATCCACCTTCCGTTCGCGACTGCGGGGCTCGCAAGCTCACTCCTCGCGCTCACCCTGCCACCTCCTCCGGGGCCCCGTCCGGCACCTCACCGGAAGGGGTCGCGCCCTGCGGGCCGGCCGCCACGACGGCCCGCACCAGCTCCGGGTCGGCCGCCGGCGCGCCCCGGCGTAACCATACGAAGAACTCGACGTTGCCGCTGGGCCCCGGCAGCGGGCTGGCGGTCACGCCGGCGAGCCCCAGCCCGAGCTGGGCCGCCGCCGCCGACACGTCCAGGACCGCCTCGGCGCGCAGCGCCGGATCGCGCACGACGCCGCCCGCGCCGACACGCTCCCTGCCGACCTCGAACTGGGGCTTCACCATCAGCGCCAGGTCGCCGTCGGCCCGGGTGCAGGCGGCCAGCGCCGGCAGCACCAGCCGCAGCGAGATGAACGACAGGTCCGCCACCGTCAGGTCGACCTGTCCGCCGATCGCCTCCGGGGTCAGCGTGCGGACGTTGGTCCGCTCGAACACCCGTACCCGGTCGTCGGTGCGCAGCGCCCACGCGAGCTGCCCGTAGCCGACATCCACGGCGACGACCTCGGCCGCGTCGGCGCGCAGCAGCACGTCGGTGAAGCCGCCCGTCGACGCGCCGGCGTCGAGGCAGCGCCGGCCCGCCACCCGCAGCCCACCCGGGGTGAACGCGGCCAGCGCGCCGGCCAGCTTGTGGCCGCCCCGGGAGACGTACTCCGAGGTGGGATCGGCGCCGGTGACCAGCAGCGGATCCGCGGGGTCGACCAGCGCGGCGGCCTTACGGGCCGGCACCCCGCGAAGCTGGACCCGGCCGGCCTCGACCAGCGCGGCGGCCTGCTCGCGGGAACGGGCCAGACCGCGGCGGACGAGTTCGGCGTCGAGCCGGTTGCGACGTGCCATGGGGGTGGATCTCCGGTCGGTCAGGACTGGTCGATGGTGGCGAGGGTCTCCCGCAGCGTCTGGTACGCCGCCTCGTACTGCGGGATCTGGTCGGCCGGGGAGAGCGACGCGGCATTCGCCATCGCCTGCACGACGGCGTCCACGGCCGGGTGCCGGGCGTCGCCGTCGTCGACGTCGGTCACCGGACGAGGCGGAGGGCCCGGCCGGGGCCCGGGCGGCGGCGCGGGCCGGCCGCCGGGCGGTGGGCCCGGCCGGAACGGCCCGCTCACCGCCGGCCCCGACCCGGCACGGGTACGCTCACGCCGCACCGCCCGGCTGCCGCTTGCGGGCCAGTGCCTTCTTCGCCGGGCGGGCCGGCTCCGCCACGGCCTCCTCCGACCCGGCGGGGATGACCGTGGCGGGTGGCTTCCGGGCGACGGCCTTCTTCGCGACCGTCTTCTTCGCCACGGCCTTCTTCGCGACGGGAGCAGGCGACCCGGCCGGCTCCGACCCGGTTGGCTCCGTCCCGGTTGGCTCCGTCCCGGTTGGCTCCGACCCGGCCGGCTGCGGGGCGGGCGACGGCGGGGCGGGTTCGGCGAGGCCGGCCCGGGCCTCCCGCAGCTGACGCTCCAGCTCGTGCACCCGGCGGGTCAGCTCGGCCACCTCGTCGGCGGTCGCCAGCCCGACCGCGCCGAGCGCGCGGTCCACCTCGAAGCGCACCAGCTTCGTCAGCGCCTCCCGGTTCGCCGCGCCGGTCGAGACCAGCTCCTCCGCGAGGGCCTGGAGTTGGGTTGCCGTCGCCTCGCCGGAGCCGACGACCCGACGCACCACGTCCTGTGCCTTCTTCCGGGGCGCCTCCGTCAGGCCCATGGCCAGTCCGAGGTAGGCGCGCCACGCGTCCTGCATGCCTGAGTCCTTCCACGGGGTGGGGGGTTGCGGGTCTCACGCTACCGGGCGCCGTGGGACGCCCATTGCGGTACGGTGCCGGGAAACGGACGTGGCGTGCGTGAGGAGACAAAGTGGCCAGCGTGGACGAGTGCCGGCAGGCGTTGCAGGATCTGGCCGCCCGGCTGGACCGCAACGCCGACGCCGTGCGGGAGCGGGTCGACCTGGAGCGCACCCTGGCCTGCCGGGTGACCGACCTGGGCACCGCCTTCCACGGCCGGCTCGCCGACGGACGGCTGCTCGACCTGGCCGACGGGGACGACCCGAAGGCGAAGATCGGCCTGAGCACCAGCAGCGACGACCTGCTCGCCCTCGTGCGCGGCGAGCTCGACGTGACCAAGGCGATCGCGTCCCGCCGGGTGTCGATCAAGGCGAACCCGTTCGACCTGATGAAACTCCGCAAGCTGCTCTGACGGGCCCCGAGACGGGCGCAGCCCGCGCCACCGGGCCCCGGAGGGGGCCGGCGACGCGGGCTGCGCCCACGCTCGGTGCGTCAGCCGGCCAGGCCGAGGGCGGCCAGGGCCGCCTCGGCATCCGGCGAGCCCGCGCGGACCTGCGGACCCGCGCCGTCCGCCCACGCGGCGGCGCAGAGCGCGGCCAGGGCGTCCAGCGGCCGGCCGGCACCGGTCAGCTCCGGGCCGTCGTCGGTCGCGCGCACCGACCAGCCGCCCGTCGCGGCGGCACCCGGCACCCGGACCACCGCCGCCGGGTCGAACAGCCCGGCGAGGTCGACCGAGACGTACGTCGGCCGGCGCGCCGCCGGGGCGGCCAGCAGTTCCGGTACGTCGCTGACGCCGGTCAGCACGAGCAGGCTGTCCAGCCCGGCACGCCGGGCTCCCTCGATGTCGGTGTCGAGCCGGTCGCCCACCACGAGGGTGCGCCCCTGCCCCGCACGGCGGGCGGCGGTGGCGAACAGCGCCGGCTCGGGCTTGCCCACGACCACGTCGGGGTCACGGTCGAGCGCGGTACGCAGCACGGCCACCAGCGACCCGTTGCCCGGTAGCGGTCCCCGCCCGCTGGGCAGGGTCCGGTCGGTGTTCGTGGCGATCCAAAGGGCCCCGGCCCGCACGGCCAGGGACGCCTCGGCCAGGTCCGCCCAGCCGACCTGCGGGCCGTACCCCTGCACGACGGCGACGGGGGACTCGTCGACGCGGGACACCGGGCGCAGCCCGACGGCGCTGATCTCGGCGCGTAGCGCCTCCGCCCCCACCACGAGGACCGGCGAGCCGGCGGGCAGCCGCTCCGCCAACAGCTCGGCGGATGCCCCCGCGGAGGTGAGCACCTCCTCCGCGCCGGCAGGCACACCCATCCCGGTGAGCAGGTCGGCGACCTCGCCGGCCCGCCGCGACGCGTTGTTGGTGGCGTACGCGACCGCCCGCCCCTCGGCGTGCAGCCGGCCCACCGCCTCGACCGCGCCGGGGATCGGCCGGTCGATCAGGTAGATGACCCCGTCCAGGTCGAAGACGACCAGCGAGTATCCGTCGACCAGCCGGTCCCCGGTGCCCGCCGTCACCGCAGGTCCGCGCCCGGCTCGGGCGAGCCTGCGGGCTCGGTGCCCCGCTCGGTCTTCGCCGGCTCCGACCCGGTCCGGTCCGCAGCCGCCGGGGCGACATCATCGTCCTCGTCGTCGCCGTCGGCGTCGTCATCGTCGGCGTCTTCGGCCTCGTCGCCGTCCTCGTCGTCGTCGGCGGCGGCGTCGACACCCTCCTCGGCCGGCTCGTCGTCCTCGTCGTCGCCCTCGATCAGCACCCCGTCGAGTTCGAGCAGCCGCTCGGCGGCGTCGGTCTCGCCCTCGGCGTCGACGTCGGCCGCCCGGGAGAACCACTCCCGGGCCTCCTCGCGGCGACCCACGGCGAGCAGCGCGTCGGCATACGCGTACCGGAGCCGGGCGGCCCACGGCTCGGCCGCGTCGTTGGTCAGCTCGCGGACCTGGAGCATGGCCACGGCCGCGTCCTTCTGGCCGAGGTCACCCCGGGCCCCGGCGGCGACGATCAGCAGCTCGACCGCGACGGCCTGGTCGAGCTTCTCCCGGTCGGCCCCCCGGAACAGGTCGATCGCCCGCTCCGGACGCCCGAGCGCCCGCTCGCAGTCGGCGAGCACGGCCAGGTGGCTCTGCAGGCCCGTCATCCGGTGGTACGTGCGCAGCTCGGCGATCGCCGTCTGCCACTCCCCCGCGTGGTACGCGGCCAACCCGACCGCCTCACGCACCGCCGAGATGCGCGACGCGAGCCGACGGGCGGCGAGCGCGTGTGCCAGCGCCTCCGCCGGGTCCTCGTCGATCAGCTGGCCGGTCGCGACCAGGTGCCGGGCGACGGTGTCCGCCACCGGCTTGGCCAGCGACAGCAGCTCCGCGCGGACGGCCTGGTCCAGGTCGGACGCGACGATCTCGTCGGGCAGCGCCGGGGCGACGGCCCCCTGCTGCTCGGTCCGGTCACGCCGATCGTCCCGGCGGTCGCGCGACGCGTCCCCGCCGCCGTAGCCGCCGTCCCGACGCCGGTCCCCAGATCCCTGCCGGTCGTCCCGGCGCGGGCGGTCGCCGTACCCGCCGGTCCGGTCGCCGCCGCGGAAGCCACCCTCACGCGGCGGACCCGAACGGAAGCCGCCCTCACGCGGGCCGGAACGGAAACCGCCCTCGCGACGATCCCCGCCGAAGCCGCCCTCACGACGGTCGCCACTGCGGAAGGTGCCCTCGCGGTCGCCGCCACGGAAGCCGCGCTCGCGGGTCTCGCCGTCGCGGCGGAAGCCACCCTCGCGCGGTCCGCCCTCGCGGCGGTCGCCCCCACGGAAGCCACCCTCGCGGGGCGGGCCGGAACGGAAACCACCCTCACGCGGGCCACTTTCACGACGGTCACCACCGCGGAAGCCACCCTCGCGGTCACCACCGCGGAACCCACCCTGCCGAGAATCCCCGTCACGGCGGAAACCGCCCTCACGACGGTCACCACCGAAGCCGCCGTCGCGGCGGTCGCCGCCGCGGAAGCCGCCCTGCCGGGAATCTCCGTCACGACGGAAGCCACCCTCACGCGGGCCGGAACGGAAGCCACCCTCGCGACGATCACCGCCGAAGCCACCCTCGCGACGGTCGCCCCCACGGAAACCGCCCTCGCGGGGCGGCCCGGAACGGAAACCACCCTCACGGCGGTCCCCACCACGGAAGCCACCCTCGCGGTCACCACCGCGGAACCCACCCTGCCGAGAATCCCCGTCACGACGGAAACCGCCCTCACGACGGTCACCACCGAAGCCACCCTCACGGCGGTCGCCCTCACGGGAACCGCCTTCACGGGGCGGCCCGGAACGAAAGCCCTCAGAACGATCGCTTCCACGGAAGCCGCCCTCGCGAGACGGCCCGGAACGGAAACCACCCTCACGACGGTCACCGCCGAAGCCACCCTCGCGACGGTCGCCGCCACGGAAGCCGCCCTGCCGGGAATCCCCGTCACGACGGAAGCCACCCTCGCGACGGTCACCGCCGAAACCGCCTTCACGACGGTCGCCGCCACGGAAGCCACCCTCACGCGGGCCACTCTCACGACGGTCACCACCGCGGAAGTCCCGGCCCTCACCCCGCGGGGGGCCCTGGTAACCACCGTCCCGGCCGCCGCCGGCCGACCGCGAGTCGTCGCGGGTGCGGAAACCACCCTCACGGCGGTCGCCGTAGCCGCCGCGCTGGTCGCGCGAGCGGTCGTCCCGATCCCGGTACGGCGGGCGGTCATCCCGTCGGGGCGCCCCACCGCGTCGGTCGGAACGGTCTTCGTAACGTCGAGGACGGTCGCCGTCCTGCGGTCCTGAACTCACAGGTACATCCTTCCTGATTGCGCCGCACTCGACGCTACGCAGTTGAGGGCCGACCCATATTGGGGCGGCCCTCGACTGGAAAGAATGTCCGGCGGTGTCCTACTCTCCCACACCCTCCCGAGTGCAGTACCATCGGCGCTGGAGGGCTTAGCTTCCGGGTTCGGAATGTAACC